>JALYTE010000236.1 GCA_030854435.1 Acidobacteriota bacterium
ACCGCAACGCGTACCATTGTTGGTCGAAAAAGAATTGGATGACCTGTTCGACCGCCAATTCGCGCCCCTTGTCGTTCATCAGCCGGGTCAGCGCGTCGGAGCTGCGCATCGCAAACTCTTCCGGCCACTCATGCCAACTCGCGTATGCGTTCTCGCGGCGCAGCACATTGAACATCGCGTAGTCGGTGAGCCATGAGATGTTGTCTTGCGTAAACCGCTGGAAGCGTTGCCGCAAATCGTCGCTCGCGCAGTCTAGAAAGTTTGCCGCGGCTTCCTCGATCAGCGGTAGTTTCAACGAGAACGCAGCGCCGAAGTCGGCAGGCCCATTTGTCGCCGGCAAATCATTCAGCCGTTCCCACGCGATCCAGCCGTCGCGTGCCAGAAGTTCAAGGCTGATCAGCAGCGGATTTCCCGCGAACGCCGAGAGCGCCGAATAAGGCGAGCTGCCATAGCCCGTAGGATTGAGCGGAAGCACCTGCCACAGCCGCTGTTTCGCCGCGACCAGAAAGTCGACGAACGCATACGCAGCGGGACCGAAGTCGCCCACGCCGCCCCGTGAAGGCAGCGACGTGACGTGCAGCAATACTCCGGAAACCCTTTCCTGCGTCATCGCATTCCCTCTGGGTACTGATGCTGGATACCCCATTCATCGCGGCCTTATCGCGATGAGTGGGGTCCTGCACCGCTGGCTATACGATGCGGCCAAGTCTCCATCCGCTATTTGCCGAGGGGCGAGGGCGGCGCTGTTTTCTTCTGGTTCAAGACGATGGCACCGGACTTCGTATACTGCGCCATCAGGTTGGCCGCATAGACGCCGAAAAGTTCCTGGCGCTGCGTCCCCAGCAGCTTCTCGCGGGTCTCAGGGAAGGCCTTCGCGATCTCGTCGGGCGTGGGCTCCTGCTTGTCCGTTACCTGTAGCACCACGCCGGTTGCGCCCGTGTTGATCGGCCCGGAGATCGCGCCCTTCGCAAGCGTGAACGCGACATCTCCCGGCCCCGACATCGAACCGAGATCGGTCACCTGCGAATCGCGCGTGACAAGATCGCTGGTCTTCAGCGGCACGTTCATCTCCGCCGCGGCCTTCTTCAGGTCGTTGAGTACTTTGGCGCGATCGGCCAGTTTGTTGAGCTGCACATTTAGAAGCTCGGGGGTCTTCTGACTGCGATAGTCGTTGAGCACCGTCGGCTTGATGTCGGCGAACGCGGGCGCATGGGCCGGCCTCACATCTTCCACCTGGAACACGGCAAAACCTTCGCCGGTCGACGCGAACGCGGGGACCGCTCCCTTGGCCGTCGAGAACGCCTGCGACAGCAGCGTCGCCGAATCCGCCAGGCTGCCGATGACACCGTCCTTCGCCACATAGTCGGTGGTCGTGACGTGCATGCCGTGCGCGTCGGCGGTCTTCTGCATCCCGTTCTTCTGGGCCTCAGCAGCCAACTGCGTCGCAAAGTTTTGCTGTGTCGTTGCCGACTTCTGTTGTTCGAGCGTGGCCACGATGGTGTCCTTCACCTCCGCGAGAGGCTTGGCGTGGGCGGACTCCTTCTTGACCGTCTGAATGATGTGATAGCCGAATTGCGAACGAATCAGATCGGACGTCTGGCCCGGATTCAGCGCCATCGCCGCCTTGGCATACGCCGGGTCGAGACCGGCCGTCGGAATCATCGGCAACTCTCCGCCCTTGTCCTTGCTGCCCGGATCGTCGGAATACTTCTTCGCGATCTCCGCGAAATTTCCGCCTGCCTTGACCTGGTTCAGCGCGTCCTGGGCCTTGGCCTTCGCCGCAGCATCGGTCGCGGCGTCCGCTCCGCGCGGGACTTGCACGAGGATGTGGCGCGTCTGCACCTGCTCGTCGACTTTGTACTGCGCCTGGTGCGCGTTGTAATACGCCTGAACGTCTGCGTCCGTCACTGCCGGCTTGCCGCCGGGAATATTCGAAGCGTCGAACGCGAAGAACTCGATCTTGCGCGTCTCGGGAGCGGCCGTCGCATAGCGCGTCGCGTTCTGCTTGAAGAAACTTTCGAGGTCGGCATCGGTGGGGTTGACGGTTTTCGAGACGTCCGCCAACGAAATGACGGCGTAGTCGAACTTGACCTTGCTGCCGTCCTTGCGAAACGCCTCGCGCACGGCCGCGTCGGAAACCGTCACGCCGCCGGTCACCATCGCCTCCAGCCGCTGTAGTTCCATGTCGCCCTTCACGGCGTTCTGGAAGTCCGCGACCGCCATATGGAAGTTCGACGTCACAAAGTCGATGTACTGGTTGTCTCCAATGAAAGTCCCGTTAGGAAACAGGTAGGCGGAAAGTCCGCCGGTCTTCAACTCGCGGCGAAGGTCCTCGTCGCTGACGCCGAGTCCCAGCTTGTCGGCCTCGCGCTCCAGAATCTTGCGTTCGATCAACTGCTGCCCCGCGCGGTCCATCATGTACGGCAACAGGAACGGCGGCAGCTTTTGCTGCGCGAGCATCTGCGACGCGGAACGGTTGACCTCTTCGGAGGTGATCGTCTTTGTGTCGCCCGTGAACCTGCCGAAGTATCCGGGCGCATGGATCGTGGCATACACCGTGCCGTTGCCGCCGGCCGTGCCGTTGTCGAAGATGCCGGGAACGAGGGCGATGACCATGGCCAGAATGGCCCCGCCGATAATGACGGCAAAAATAACTTTGGTAAGGCGATTGTCTTGCTGCAGAATGCGGATCATGCTTGGCTAACGACCTTCACTTCGCGCGTGCGCTCTTTGCCGCTCCGCGTGCCCGGGGTTTTTGCGCGCAGACTGATTCGGGCCGCACCGCGGACTCGTCCAGGCCTGTAGCAGGGGCTCATCGAACAGTATAAATCAGCGCAGCACAAATCCACGAGCAGGCCAAAAATCCGACCGCTGTTGCGCCGAAGAACGTTGGCATTGCAAGCGTCCGGTGCTGTTGTAGTTGCCGTTGTTTTTCTTTCTGTCATTCCCGAAGGGAATCTGCTTGCGCTCGGTGCCACCAAGATGCGGGGTGCCCCATGTCCGGATTCTCGGACATGGGTTTACCCGGCCGCTATTTCTCTTTGCTCAATCCGACATTTCCTAATACCGCGGATAATAATACGGCCCATAAGGCCCATAGTAAGGCTCCGGATAATACCGCCGTCGAACCACGGGGTATGCCGGCTGATTCGACCCCGCCGAATACGCAAGCCGCGCCATCTCCTGCTCGGAAACGATCGCGACCGTCGCCGGTTGCGCCAGGTGGAACGTCAACACGGCCTCCGGCGGAATCACCACGCGTCCGCCCGGCGACGAAGCCGACGACGCGATCCCCGCCGCTCCTCCAACCCCCGCCCCGATGGCCGCACCCTCGCCTCCGCCTGCGAGCGCGCCAATCACCGCTCCAATCGCGCCCAGGCCCAGCGCCGAGTTCACCGTCCGCAGGCTCTTATCGGCCCCGGTGCGCGTCCACGTATCGGAGACCAGCGTATAGTTTTGCCCGCCCAGCGTCAGCCGCGTCAGTTGCAGCGCAAGCTCTCCGCGCCCCTTTAGAGCGCCCGCGTCCTTCACGTTGACGACCGTCCCCTGCACCGACGCTCCGCGCGGAATGGCGACGGCTCCATCGGCAACCACGTCGTTCAGCACGGTGGCATCGAAGATCGACCCCGGCTGGGTGTGGTGCGTGCTCAAACCCTGATTGATCCGAATGCGCAGCAACGCGCCGTTCGGAATTGTGACTGATCGGCCACCTTCCTGGCCGCCGGGTACGGGATGCGCGTAAGCAACGCCGTTGTTGTACATCGGTCGGCGAGGCGGATATTGTCTCCCGTCCGGAGGCGGATATTGCCCATTGCCTTGTGGCGGGTATTGACCGTTCCCCTGCGGCGGATACTGCCCATTCGCCTGTGGCGACGCCTGTTCATTGGCCGGCGGAGCGGGAGGCGAGACATACCCAGGCTCCGGTTGCGCATTCTGCTGTGGCACCGGCGCGCCGTTCGAGGTGTTCCCATCCTGCGCCGTAGGCAGAGCGGACTGGTCTTCCGGCTGGGCCGGAGCATAAGTCCCATCCGACTGCAGCACCAGCCCGTTGTTCGTTTCCAGCGCGGGGCTAGCGGCGTTCACGTCGGACTGATTCTGTGCGTCCCCATTCGCGGGCGCACGGCCAATCCCCATTTCGTCGACGACCTTCTTAACGCCCTCGGCGCGAGCGGTCAGATTTTCGGCCCTGGTGCGCGAGGCTTCGTCGTTCGCCGAGCCGGTCAGCGTCACAACGCCATATACCGTCGTCGTCTGAATATTCTGCGTCGCAAGCTCAGGCGCGCTCGCCAGCGCGCGGAGCACATTGGCCTCCACCTGCGCGTCCGGCAGTGCCGGCTTGTCCTGCGCCAACGCGCCCAGAACCATGCAACCCGCCAGAATGACCCCCATACCTGTCTTCATCGGAATTGGAACGCCCATTGCCACTCCTCCAAATTTGCAAATCGCAAATTACTTCAATCATCCGCAGCAAGATCCACATGCCGCCAATCTACTGAGACGCGAAATCCAGGAAAAAGTTCCGACGCGTTTTGTGCTGCGGATTTGACCTGCGTTCAAAGCGGTCGTAGAATCGAACTGCGGGGTGGAGCAGCCCGGTAGCTCGTTGGGCTCATAACCCAAAGGTCGCAGGTTCAAATCCTGCCCCCGCAACCAATCGGTCTGGGCGATAATTCGTAGTATGCCTACCCTTTACGACCTCCCCCTCGCCACCCTCTCCGGCTCCCCAACTTCCCTCGCCGACTACAAGGGCAAAGTCCTGCTCATTGTCAACGTCGCCTCCAAATGCGGCCTGACGCCGCAGTACACCGCGCTCGAAGCCCTTTACCGGCGCTTCAAGGACAAGGGCCTCGTCGTCCTCGGCTTTCCCGCCAACGACTTCGCAGAGCAGGAACCCGGCTCCAACGACGACATCGCAAAGTTCTGCTCGATCGATTACCCGGTGACTTTCCCCATCTTCTCGAAGATCGCCGTCAACGGCCCCGAGCAGCATCCCGTTTACACCATGCTCACCTCGCTCATGCCCCAGCACCAGGCCGACGGCGCGGACTTCCGCGACAATCTAGACAACTACCTCTCCGGCGAGAATTTGCCGCCCACCCTGCCGCTCCCCGCCGTGCTGTGGAACTTCGAGAAGTTCCTCATCGGACGCGACGGCAGCGCCCTCGCCCGTTTCTCCCCCGACATGAAGCCCGACGACCCGCGCATCGTCGCGGCCATCGAAACGGCATTGGCCCAGTAACCGAATCGGCACCACAGGGGGCCACCGAACCGCTTTCCTCAAAGCTCACAACCGCACAGCTCTAAGCTCTTTAAAACCCGACCTCCCGGCATTCACAAAACCCCACTGCGTCTTCGCACCGCTCCAAAGCGTATTCTCTGACATACCCAGAGTTTGAGAGGAACCCGCACCATGCTTCGCAAGACACTTCTGTTTACCCTCGCCATTGCCGCTCTTCCCGCGATGGCCCAGCGCCCCATCCGCATCACCGCCGACCTCACCGACGCGCCCCGTAAGCTCTACCACGCGGAAGTCGATATTCCGGTCGCCGGCCTCGCGATGAAGGACGGCACCATTGCGCTCACCACGCCCAAGTGGATTCCCGGCAACCACCGCCCCACCGGTCCGGTGGACGACATCGTCGGGGTCGTTTTCACCGCCAACGGAAAGACCCTCTTGTGGCGCCGCGACAATGAGGACCTCTACCAGTTCCACGTCGCCGTGCCGAAAGGCGTCACCACGGTCCACGCGCACCTCGACTGCATCGTCACCGCGCGCGTTACGGACAAAATCGCGGTGCTGGAGTGGGAGAAGCTGATGCTTTACCCGGCCAACACGCCGGTCGCGAAGATCGCCATTCAACCCAGCGTCACCGTGCCTGCGGGCTGGGGCATCGGCACCGCGCTGACGCCGACGGGAAGCTACGACCCCAACGCCAAAGTCGGCGGAACAACCGAGTTTGCCGCGACCACTGTCGAGCAACTTGAGGACTCGCCCGTCATCGCCGGCGAGTACTTCCACGAGTTCGCGCTCGCTCCCGACGTGACGCCCAGGCACTATATCGATGTGGTTTCGGACGCGCCTGAGGACTCCAATCTGCGCCCCGCGGTGCTGGCCGAGTTGAACAACCTCGTCCACGAAACCGGCGCGGCCTACGCCTCGCGCCACTACAACGCATACCACTTCCTGCTCACGCTTTCCGACGTTGCCGGTGGCGAAGGCCTGGAGCACGGGCAGTCGTCCGACAACGGCGTAGGCGAGCTCGGCTTTTCCGACGACCGCCACCAGATGGGCAACGCCGACCTGCTTTCGCACGAGTTCACACACTCCTGGAACGGCAAATATCGCCGCCCCGCGACCCTCTACCAGACCGACTTCGCCACCACGCAGCAGGGCGAACTGCTGTGGGTTTACGAGGGCATGACGCAGTACATGGGCAACGTCCTGGCCGCGCGCTCCGGGCTTGAGACCCAGGCCCTCTATCGCGACAAGCTCGCCGCATCCGCCGCAAGTCTGGACTACAAGTCGGGCCGCGAATGGCGCTCGACCGACGACACCGCCATCGCCGCCAGCATACTGCGCGGCGGCAATCCAGCCTGGTCCAGTTGGAAGCGCGGCCAGGACTACTACCAGGAAGGCGAACTGCTCTGGCTCGACGCCGACACGCTTATCCGCAAACTGACCAACGGACAGAAAACGCTGACCGACTTCCAGCACATCTTCCTCGGCAAGGGCGGCAACACCGGCCCGCTGATCGTGACCTACGACCGCGCCGAACTCATCGCCGATTTGAATCAAGTCGTCAAATACGACTGGGCAACGTTTCTCCATGACCGCATCGACAACATCAATCCGCACGCCGACCTCGAAGGCATCGAGCGCGGCGGCTACAAGCTGGTCTACGTCGACCATCCGAACATGATCGAGCGCGCCCTGGCGGGCCTTCGCGGGCCTGCCGGAGCCAATATCTGGTACTCGCTCGGCCTGCGCATGGGAGCGGAAAACATCATCGCCGACGTGCGCATGGGCGGTCCTGCGGACAAGGCCAAACTCGCCCCCGGCCAAAAGCTGATCGCCGTCAACGGCCGCGTCGTGTCTTCTGACATGCTACGCGCCGCCGTGAAGGCGTCGAAGACTTCGACCGAGCCGATCCACTTCGTCATCCAAACCGAGACGTACGTCCGCAACGTCGATGTCGACTACCACGACGGCGAGCGTTACCCAACCCTGCAACGCGTCGACGGCACTCCAGCCGTGCTCGACGACATTACCCAGCCGCTGTCTCCCTTGACCGTCCTCCCAAAGCCGCGGAAAATCGCGGACCCGGACGACCCCAGCGCAGACAACCCACAACGTCAACGCCGTTCCGCTTCGCCGAACTAATTTGCTTCTGCAGTTGCTCTTGTTTTCCTTCTGTCATTCCCGCAGGGAATCTGCTTCTCTTTCAGAATCGGCACATCGCGGGGTGCCCCATGTCCGGATTTTCGGACATGGGTTTACGGCAGTGCCGCCAGTCTTTACACCGAGAGATCATTCGCGATGAAACCAAATCAAAGCCGAACTCTGGAGATGTCCATGACGAACATGAGAAATGCTTTCGTTCTTTTCCTTGCTGTTTGCGCTGCCACCAGCGCCTCCCCCCAAACAGCGCCCGCCTACACCGGTGTTCCCGGCGACTACGTCGCGCGCGACTTCCACTTCGGCAGCGGCGAAACTCTCCCCGCGTTGAAGCTGCACTACCTCACGCTCGGCACCCCGCACCGCAACTCCGCAGGCCACGTCGACAACGCGGTGCTGCTGCTCCACGGCACCGGAGGCAACGCGCACTCGCTGTTCAACCCGGTGTTCTCGACGGTGCTCTTCGGCCCCGGACAACCGCTCGAC
>JALYTE010000242.1 GCA_030854435.1 Acidobacteriota bacterium
AACCGTGTGCCCGCATACCGCGACCGCGCTGCATCTGCTGGATCGCCTGCGAGCCGAGGGTGATGCACGCGATTACGCCGTCGTTGCCACGGCCCACCCGGCCAAGTTCGACGGGGTCATCGACCCTCTCATCGGAAGCGCGGTGGAGGTGCCTGCCTCGCTCGCTTCGCTCCTTGCACGGCCCAGCCGCAGCGAGCCGCTTGCCGCCGACTACTCTGCGCTGCGCGCGCGCCTCCAGTCATCGGTCTGAACGCAGGCACCACTCCCGACCCGTGCTATCAAGCACCGCGCGTCGGCATCGGCAGGTTCTGCATGCCGGGCTTGGCGTGCTCCGGCATGCGCGTTATCATGCGCGCCCTCGCGAGGTTCCAGGCCCGTGAAGGCGGTTTAGTGGGGCGGTAGCTCAGCTGGGAGAGCGTCGCGTTCGCAATGCGAAGGTCGTGGGTTCGATCCCCATCCGCTCCACCAGTTAAAACAAACACTTAGGCCACTATCGTCGGTGGCTTTTTACGTGGGTGTCAGTTAGGGATGCTCTGATCAAAGCGTCGTGAGATAGCCGTCTATCCGTCCTGCGCTTGTCTGATCAGCGAGGCGTCGTGGGCGGGCGGACGTGCTCTCGAACGAACCCGCTGCTGACGACCTGCAAGATCATCTTGACGGATTTCTCGTCCTGCTTGCGCGCCTTCAGGTCTGCGCCATCAACGCTCGTCGAGCCATCCACAGGTTGGACAAGGCGAACAACGTCAGAACCTGTGCGGTGTTCTTCGCAAGCCCCTTGAAGCGCACCTTCTGGTAGCCGAACTGCCGTTTAATGACGCGGAAGGGATGCTCGACACGCGCTCGGATGGCCGCCTTGATCGTCTCCAGCGCTTGGGTCGCTTCCTTGACGGCGTCGTCTGGCATCGCCTTGACCGTTCCGCGCTTGGCTGCAATGTGCCAGCGGGCCTTGCAGCGTTTCATTTCCTCGCGCTTGTCCGCACCTGTGTAGCCCGCATCGCCGTGTACGCTCTTTTCCTCGCCGTGCAGCAGCTTGGAGGTCTCGGTCACGTCGGCCACGTTCGCCGCGGTGGTTGTCACGGTGTGCACCAGGCCGGATTCCACATCGACGCCAATGTGCGCTTTCATGCCGAAGTACCACTGATTGCCCTTGCGAGTCTGATGCATCTGCGGATCACGCGTCTTGTTTCGATTCTTCGTCGAGGATGGCGCATGAATGATGGTGGCATCCACGATCGTGCCTTGCCGCAGCAGCAGGCCCTTGTCGCCCAAGTAACCGTTCACTGCCGCGAGCAACTTCGGAGCCAGCGCGTGCGTCTCCAGGAAGCGACGGAACTTCAGAATCGTCGTCTCGTCCGGGATCGCGTCCTCGTTCAACTCCAAGCCCACGAATCGACGCATCGATTCGATCTCGTAAAGCGCATCCTCCATCGCTGGATCGCTCAACGCGTACCATTGCTGCAGGAAGTGGATGCGCAGCATCGTCATCACCGCCATCGGCGGACGACCGCGACGACCGGCCTTCGGATAGTGCGGCTCGATCAACGCCAGCAGCGCGTCCCACGGCACCACCCGTTCCATCTCGCCCAAGAACTTCTCGCGTCGCGTCGGCTTCTTCTTCGAATCGAAACTCAACGATGCAAACGTCGACTGCTTCATGTGCGATGCGCTCGAAAGGCTACAGCGATAGGATGCCAGAATCGACGAATAAATCAGAGCATCCCTAACGCGGTACGGTCGCGATCGCGCGGTCACGTCGCAGGCTATTGCCTTCCCGCAGAACATCCGATCACTGCGCGGTTTCGCCGTGTCAAACACGCGTACCTGGCTGGATCGGCGCTCACCGAAAAGCGCGCTTGAACCACGCTCACGAGGGTCGTCACACGCATGCGCTTGCCAAAGCGTTGCTTCCGACTGCCCTCGCAAGCCGGGGGTCGATCGAACGTCGCGGCTGTCCGTATCGAGACGCGTTGCAGGACCAGCCTGCCGCATTCCGAGGTTTCCCGGCGTTGCAAACCCACCCCTTCGCGCACCGGTGATTGTGTAACCGCAACCAACTCGGCTACCGTGGCCGACGATGATCGAGCGCCTGCCAACTCGCTGGACGAAAGCACTGCGCGTGCTGGCGATGCTGTGCTTCGCCCTTGGACAGGCGACCCAACCGGTACTCGCTGCGATGGGCGACCTGCATCAGGCGACTG
>JALYTE010000243.1 GCA_030854435.1 Acidobacteriota bacterium
CCTTCGCTCACCTGGGCAACTTCCGCCGCCTTCTCATCCGGCAGGATCGTCTCTTGTCTCTTTACCAAGGCTTCTTTCATCTCGCTTGCCTCATGTTAACTCTCAGGCATTTTTGAAACCGCCTCTAGTATAACAGCTTGTAAATGCCTTTACGGCCTCAATAAGTATTATAAGCCGCCAAGATGGCTTATAAGAGAGTGACTCCGCTGCGTCGGCGTTTTTGAGTATTGAGTGTATGCTCCATTTATAATCCTCGAAAGAGAGTGCAACCAGTGTGTCGTGTTGTTTGAGATACTTGCTAGAGTTCTCCTTAAGATGTTTAAAGACGGCGGTTTTGCCCGCGCCCTTGCGACCGAGGACGAGGAAGGAGGTCGGGCGTTCTATGACAGTTCTGAGGACACCATTATCGTAGAAGTAATGCGACAAAAGGTCGTCTCTTTCCGCCGAGACTTTTCCGACGTTGATCCAATCTAGTATGTTCATGTTTTGATCCGGTGGTGACGGGTGGCCGCTAACTAACGGGTTTCTTATCGCTATTGCTTGGTCGGCGTATCAACTCGCAGACGAAAGCTTTCCGCAAAATGGATTGCCGAAGACCGGAGGCTCGATGGAGGTTATTCGACACCACCGATTCCAACTCCTCCACCACGCTCAAACGCCGCTCCACTTCCACCACTATCCGCGTCTGCTCGGCAAGGGGTGGAAGCGCGATTGCAATCATGCGCAGTTGCTCGAAACTCAAATGCGGACGTCCCTGGCCGTAGATGTATCGCTTCCACTGCGCCTGACCGTTTTCCTGCGACGCCAAATACAACTCGGCGAATTTGGCAGACGTTGACACGACGGGGCGAAGCAATGCAACGCTCTGACAAACGAAGTGGTCTTCCAAATTGTTTGGCACGCGGCAAATGTCGCCAGTCTTTGCGCCGACAATTGTGACCAACAAATCGGCAGCGCGAACCCGTGTCCGTTCCGTTTCAGCATCGCCCTGCGGTGCGGCGACTGATTGCCGCTCGCTCAAGTCGAGGCGCATTGGTCGGACGTTCTGCGCCAGAATGAATGTTCCGTTTCCTTTCCCGTAGAATTGCGACCAGTCGCGTGAGCCGCTCGTGATGTGGGAAGTCAGTTGGTCAATGCTCGCCCACGTCCATCCGGCGGGAGGTGGCGGGAGGGTGGCAGTGTCGGGGACAGCGGGCTCTTTGTATTTGCCGCGACCAGTCCATTGCTGGCGGCGCTCGGCGAGAACCCGTTTCAGCAATTGTTCGCCAGACTCGTAGAGAGGTTGAGAGTTTTTGGTTGAGCGTTGAGAGCCGGACAATTCGGCTTCGGTGGGGACGAGTTTGCCTTCGCAGGCGGCTTTGAGGACGGCGACGCGGTAACGTTTGAGGTTGGCCTGCACCCGCCGCAGCGCCGCCACGCCCGCCTCCAACCGCGTGAATTGCTTCTCAATCTCCGCCACGATCACACGCTGCTCTTCGAGTGGTGGGAGAGGAAAGGTGCAATCCTCGATTTCCTTCGCGCTGACGTTTTGCACGGCAATACCTTTTCCCTCCGCTAAGATCTGCGGTTCGACATATTTCAGCGCAAGCTTAGCGAATTTTGCCTCGTGCTCGGGCTTGACCAGTAGTAGTCCCGTACGCTGATTTTGCAGCGCTGGCTCAGCGTGTTGATACCGCGCGATCTTACCTAACGAACCGGACATCCCGATCAGGAGATCTCCGTCACGAACGATGAAGTCCGGGAGCTGCTTCAGGAAGTTTGGGTCGACTCGCTTCGCTTCTGAGATGTCCACAAGGTCATCACCGAGATTTGACTGCCGAATGAGTGCGACGCCCTCGGTTCTGTAGTCCGAGCTTTTGAAGGCGTAACCATTGCGAACTTTCAGCATATCGCCGACACGGGCTATGCGCCAACCGTTGGGCAGTTCGCCGCTTTCTTGACGGCTCGACGTGTTTTGCATTCTTACTTCTTCCCCCGTCCGTAGGCGTCCGCGTCCTCGCGCACGACGGTCGATTCCGCATGCGTTGCGCTCGATCGAATACTCCTTTGCCGTTCGCAAAGGGCGTCGAGCATCCGCAACTTTTCGCCGATCGGCAAAGCAGCCAGCCGCGCGCGGTAAGCGCGCTTGCTTTCGAGCATCTTTTGCAGATCGAAAGTCATTGCGTGTCGGTGAGAAATTGGCGTTCGAACTTCTGCCATGCTTCGAGCAACCCATGTTTGGCCAGAATGGTCTGGAAGCATTTCGCATCGAAGGCGCCGGCTTCGATGAACGCAAGCAACCGTGCTTTATCCTTGGCGCGCCCCGTCTGGAGCGCAATCGCGGCGAGGTGTTCGGGCGTAAAGACGCGAGCAGGTGAGCCTTCGACGTCGGTCTCGACGGCGTCATTCAGTGCCTCTGCAAGCAGAGGTCCGGAAGCAGGCAGAAATTGAACCGGCCATCCGCTGATGACGATGTATTCACCTGCCATCGTCGCGCCTTTCGTCCTGAGGTAATCGAAGATTGGTTGCGGACTAATGATTAGACTCTCCGACTGAGGTTTGAACGTGACAAAGACATCCACATCGAGCGTCGCGACAGGCTCAAGATAGAAGGTCGCGCCGACCGCACCGCCAATGGCGTAGCGCTCGACGATGCCATCGGCCTGCATCTGATTCAAAGCCGCGATGACTTCCTTGATGCTCATGCCGCGAGCACCTCATTGAGTTCGTCAAGGAGTTTCGGCAGGTGCTCGCCGAAGAGCTGGTGCGCTTTCCCCAATCCACCTCGTTGGCTAAACGGTGAAAGGTCCAGGTCATCTCGCTCAATCGTGATCGAAGTCGCGATCTGGTCGCGCATAAGATTGAGCCAGGCGAGCTGCTCGGATGTGAAGACCGTCCCCGATTTGGCTTTGTCCATAAGCCATTCGTTGAAGCGCTCGGAGACGGAGTCGGCGAACGGCGCGAGGACGGGTTGTTGTTCCAGCGCGAAACGGACGAGTGCGACGAGGTCGGCGAAGCGGCCGGCTTGGGAGCGGCCTTTGACTTTGCCGGGCGCAGTGACGGCAAAGGCGTCCCAGAGGCGGTCCTCGGTCCAGGCGGCGTGGTTCTCGCGTAGTTTCTTTTCCAGCTCCTTGAGCATCGGCTCGGTGAGGCGCTGTTTGTAAGGACGGCTGTAAAGGATCTGGAGGGCGGTGATCTCGGCTTTGTTCTTCTCGATGTATTCGCGGAAGGAAGCGGCGAGCTGGACGCTGGTTTGCGTGCTCGTCTGCGAAGGGCCAGCATAGATGAGAGTGTCGCGCGAGATGACGTCGATGGTTTGCTCGCCGGCTTTCTGGATTTTCTTGAGGAGGTTGCGGAGGTCGGGATTGGTTGCGAGCGGAGCGAGAGCTTGCTTGATCCGGGATTGGAGAACGGTGGCGATCCTTTGTTCGTTAGGTTCTTCGTACTCCGGTTGGTTCTGCTTCGCTTGGGCAAGGACTTCGTCGGGATCGACTGCGTCGAGCATGGCCTTGGAAATTTGCGAGAGGGTCTGGCCTTTGGCGGTCTGGACGACTTCCTTTTCGATCTCGGCGTCGAAGCGGCGCTCCAATCGAATGAGACGGCCGGCGAGTGATTCGACGGCGGCGACTTCAGTGGTGCCGAGCGCGGCGGCATCAAGGAGCCGAGCGAAGCTGACGGTCGGTTTCTTTTCCAGCGGGCGCGACTCGGTCTGCACGCGCTCGCAGACGCCGACGGCATCGACGACGAGGTAGCGGGTCTTGCATTTGATGCCGGGATTGACCTGCTCCATCTCGGTCGCGGTGACGATACGGACGCCGCGGCCTTTCATTTGCTCGAAGAAGTTCTTCGAGGCGACGCTGCGCATGAAGAAGACGATCTCCAGCGGCTTGATGTCGGTGCCGGTGGCGATCATGTCCACGGTGACGGCGATGCGCGGGTTGTAGCTATTGCGGAAGGCGGTGAGGATTTGCTCGGGCGAGAGGCTGGAGGCGCGTTTCCAGGTGACTTCCTCGATTTCCTGACCGTCGGCGGCGAGTTTCTTTTCGACGAGGCGGACGAAGCCGGTGCGGTAGGTGATCTTCTGGCAGAAGTCGTTGCCCTTGTCGAAGACTTCGCGGCAGATGCGGACGATGTCGTCGGCGTGGGTGTCGTCCTTGGCGAAGATGAGGGTCTTAGGCAGGTCGGTGCGGCCGGGGAACATCTCGGTGAAGACTTTGTCGCGGAAGGTGGCGAGGACGGTGCGAATCTGGTCGGGCGCGACGACGGCGCGGTCGAGGCTGGCGGCGTCGTAGGCGAGGACTTCGTCGAGCTGTTCCCAGCGGACTTTGCGAGTCTGGCGGTCGCGTTTGTCGATCCAGAACCCGGCGTCAACGGTCGAGCCGCCCTGGGTGATGGCGGTGTTAATGCGGTAGATGTCGCTGCCGACGTTGACGCCATCGGCGACGGCTTTCTCGTGGTTGTACTCCATGACGAGGTTCTGCCGGAAGAAGCCGAAGGTCTGCTTCGACGGGGTGGCGGTAAGGCCGATGAGGGTGGCGTCGAAGTATTCGAGGACTTGCCGCCAGAGGTTATAAATGGAGCGGTGGCACTCGTCGGTGATAATGAAGTCGAATTCTTCAATCGGGAAAGCCGGGTTGTATTCGATGGGGAGCGGCTGTTGGAAAAGGGAGTCGGCGCTTTCGACGGATAGGTCGTCGAGGTCGGGCGCGGGTTCCTTCTCGCCTTTCAGCATGGAATAGACGCGTTGGATGGTGCCGATGACGACGCGAGCGGAAGTGTCGAGCGAATTACTGGTGAGCCGCTGGACGATGTATTCCTCGGTGAACTTGTATTGGTTCGCCGGGGAAACGAATTGCTGGAACTCGCTCAGGGTCTGCTTCCCGAGATTGCCGCGATCGACGAGGAAGAGGACGCGCTTCGCCCCGGCGTATTTGACGAGGCGATAAATGAAATTGACGGCGGTGTAGGTCTTGCCGCTGCTGGTGGCCATCTGGATAAGGGCGCGACGGCGACCGGCAGCGAAGGATTTCTCGAGGTTTTTGATCGCTTCGATCTGCGCAGACGAAAGGTTGCCATTGTCGAGTGCGGGGAATTCGCGCAGGCGTTGGGCAAGTTGTTTTTCCTGCTCGACCCATTCGCGCAGGGTCTCGGGGCGATGAAAAGCAAAGACGCGGCGGCTTTGCGGATCGGGATCGAGGCGATTGGTAAAGAAGGTCTCGCTTCCGGTACTCTCGTACGAGAACGGAAGCGGCGACTTCCAGGCGAGCAATCCGAATGGGATGCCGGCGACATACTTCGAGGATTGTTCTTCGACGCCCGCAAGGGTCGCGCCTTCGGGCTTGGCCTCGATGGTGCCGATGGCCTTCCCGTCGACGAAGAGCGTGTAATCGGGTTCACCGGTCTTGAAGGTAAGCTCGCCAACAGCTACCCCGTAACTGGCTGTGAGGTGGGTCTGAGACTTGGTTTGAACGAGCCAGCCGCACTTCGTGAGGAGCGCATCGATTTTTTGGCGCGCTAATTCTTCGGGAGGCGGCATGGCCGAAGATGTTCTATCGGGGGACGGCGGATGAATCGAGCAGAATCGGACGCGGCGCGCGTCCTGAGAGTTATCTGTTCGGCGGTGAGGGAACCGCGCGGGAGAGGAGGCACGAATTACTCGTGACGCGAGAGGCTCCCGTCGGAGCAAACCGTTTCGGGCGCTGAATAATTCAGGGCCATCGCACGACCAACACGTTACCATATGAAAAAATTCACAAGTCTATTGATCGGCTGTTCGCTGATTCTCGCGGGTGCCGCGATCGCGCAGCAGCCCGAGGAGCAGCCAACCCCCGCGGAAAAGCAGGGGGTCGAAAAGGGCAAGGGCCACGCACGCGAAGCGAAACCGGAAGCACCAGCGAAGGCGCTCGAAGCAGCTCCGGTGAACGCGCACGGAGCGAAGCACGAGCACGCCCTGAAAGAGCCGAAGATCGAGCCCAACGCAGTGGTGAAACCCACGGCTCCGGCTATGGAACAGCACAAACATGCGGCGGATGCACCAAAGGCGGCAGCGACGCCAAAGGTCGCCGCATCGGCAGCCCCGGCGATGACGCCCGTGGCCAGGGCATCGGCTAGCGTTGCGCCTTCGGCCTCAAAATCGGTCGCACCGGCTACGGCCGTTGCAGCGAAGGCAACGCCTGCGGCGACGACTTCAACAGTGGCAATGGCCACTCCGAAACCGAACACCGCAGCGGCGACGAAGAAGCCGGATGTGCAAAAGGTGCAGCAGATCCGGACCGAGCACGCGAACTTTATCGCGCAGCCAAACTTGAAGGTGGCTCCCGCAGTGACCTTCAATGCGTCCTATCGGGTGGAGGGAAGTGATCGCTGGCAGGGGCCGCAATACGAAGTCTACCGCTCCTATCGTCCGGAACGGCACGATGAAGGCTACTATCGGTCGCACTACAGCCGGGTGGAATTGATCAGCGGGGGCTACTATTACGAGAACAATAATTACTGGTATCCGGCCTGGGGTTACAATTCTAGCAACGAGTATTATGCCTACGATGGACCGATCTATGTGGGTCACCGCGGCGAACGGCCGGATCGCGTGATCGCCGATGTGCAGGCATCGCTCAAGGATATGGGCTACTACACGGGCTCGGTGGATGGACTGCTCGGGCCGTTAACGCGCAAGGCGCTGATTGGCTACCAGGATGACGCGGGGTTGACCGCGACCGCGACGATCGATGAGCCGACGCTGGATTCGCTGAATATGGGTTCGTAAGCGAAACCTAAACAGCTTTAGAAGCCGCCGGGCGCAGAAATGCCCCGGCGGCTTTTTTGTCGTGGCTGGTCAGGGGGAGGGAAAGTTGAAAGTTGAAAATGCGATGATGGGAGCGCGTCCCGATTGGCGTCAGCTTACTTCTTCGCCTTCCGCGATCTGGCCGAGCCGGAGAAACGTTTTAATCAACTCGCCTTCGCCGCACGCTGTCATCCCGGGAAAGCGCTTGAACCATTTGCCGTGCGGAACTTCGGGGTCCGTCTCGAGCCAATCCGCGAGCAGGCCAATTTGCTCTTCGGAAATTTCACGCTCGCGGACACGGTCGAAAAGGTGCCGCAGCAACGCGGCCGGAATCCCGTCCCGGCGGATTCTAGGCATCGCGTTTGCCGCCGTAGAATCCGCGAATCATTTGTTCGCGAATTTCGAGCGCTGCTGTGGGATCTGCAGCCGCTACCATTTTTTTGGCCAGCGCGACCAGTTCTTTACCACTCAACATGCGCTCGGCGTCGAGACGGTAGGCAAACTGGATCACCTCGGCTTGCTCAGTCGGGGTCAGATGCTGGATTTCCCGAATGATCTGGTCCGCACTCACGAAACCAAATAAAGCGCGAACCCTCATCGAACTCAACCGTTCGATCTGCGCGGCGCGATGACGGAGCGCGTCCCGATTTGGCTCAAATCGAGTCCGCGTGAAAAGAAAAGCGCGTCGAGTTGTCGCATGATCGTGTCGGCTGACGCTGGGAACGACGGCGGCATGGGGATCGCTGGGACAAGGGTGCGTTTCCTCCAAGCTCACGGCGGAAGTTTCGTTTGCGAAAGCAGGGGGGAAACCGGAATGTCCCCATTCAATAAATCAAGGAAATGGTCGGCTGGATTCTTAAGAAAATTTTAGGCTCGAAAAATCAGCGCGAGATCAAGCGTCTGCGGCCGATCGTGCAGCGAATCAACGAGCTGGACGCGACATACAAGTCGCTCTCAGACGACGCGCTCCGCGGCATGACGGCGCAATGGCAGCAGGAATTGCGCGCGCTCGGCACGCAGGAGGAGCAGTGGAAGAAGCTGGACGAAATTTTGCCGGAGGCGTTTGCGGTGGTGAAAAACGGAGCGCGTCGTCTGATGGAACGCGGCCAGACGTTCACCGTGTGCGAGCAGCCGATGAAATGGGAGATGGTGCACTTCGACGTGCAGCTCGTCGGCGGCATTGTGTTGCATCGCGGTCGCATCGCAGAAATGGCGACGGGCGAAGGCAAGACGCTGGTGGCGACGTTGCCGCTCTATCTCAATGCGCTGACCGGACGCGGCGCGCACCTGGTGACGGTGAACGATTATCTCGCCCGCCGCGACGCGGAATGGATGGCGCAGCTCTACACCTTCCTCGGGCTAACCGTCGGTTGCATTCAGCACGATCAATCGCCGGAGGAACGCCGCCAGCAATACGCCTGCGACATTACCTACGGGACGAATTCGGAATTCGGTTTCGATTATCTGCGCGATAACGGCATGGCGACGACGCGCGAGCAGCAGGTGCAGCGCGGTTACAATTACGCCATCGTCGACGAGGTCGATTCCATCCTCATCGACGAAGCGCGCACGCCGTTGATCATCAGCGGGCCGGCGACGGTCTCGACGCATCAATACGACAAGTGGAAGCCGCTGGTGGAGCAACTCGTGCGCAAGCAGAACATGCTGTGCAATCGGATTGCGAGCGATGCGATCGACATGTGGGAGCGTTCGAAAGCGGAAACGTTCACTCCAGCGGACAGTCCTGAAATCAAAGCATCGCCAGAGGTGCGAAAGCTTGCCGCCAATTTGCGGATTCACCTGACGGAAGTGGCTGCGACCGGGAAGAAAGGGGAAATTACCGAGAGAGACGTCGAGTTCGTGGCAGGCCAGAAAAGTCCGGGCCTGCTCATGTTCAAAGTGAAGCTGGGTCAGCCACGCAACAAACAGCTCTTGCGGATGATGGAAGATCCGGAGAAACGCAAGGCGGTCGACAAGGCCGAGCTCAGTTTTTACCAGGATTCGCGCAAGGAAGAACTGTTCGAGTTGAAGGAGGAAGTGTTCTTCACCATCGACGAAAAATCGCAGGAGGCCGATCTCTCCGAGCAAGGCCGCAGCTTCATGAATCCGGACGACCCTAATGCGTTCGTGCTGCCGGATTTGATCAGCGAATTCACCGAGATCGATCTCAACAGCGCGCTGTCTGACGACGAGAAGGAGAAGCAAAAAAACGAGCGCCAGCAGCTTTGCGACACGCAGGCGGAGCGCATCCATAATATTTCGCAGCTACTGCGCGGCTACTGTTTGTTCGAGAAGGACGTGCAGTACGTGGTCGAGGAAAACAAAGTCGTCATCGTCGACGAATACACCGGCCGCAAAATGCCGGGCCGGCGTTGGAGCGACGGCTTGCACCAGGCCGTCGAAGCGAAGGAAGGCGTGCAGATCG
>JALYTE010000272.1 GCA_030854435.1 Acidobacteriota bacterium
ATCCACATCATCGTGACGGTGGGCACGCGCGGGCCTGCCAATGCGGCCGGATATGCTGTCGCTCTCAAGCGTCTCGACCGTTTGGAGCGAAAACTCTACGGCCCTGTCCCCAAAGCGGCCACCAAACTCCCGTGGCGCAAAGCGCCAGCCCCCCTCATCTTCACGCCGCGAACCCGGCCCGCCGACTTCCTGCGCGGCGTCGAAAAAATCAAGCAGTACATCGCCGCCGGAGACGTCTTTCAATGCGTCCTCTCGCAGCGCTTCGACTGCGCACCCGGCGTCGACGCCTTCGAAATCTACCGCTCCCTCCGCATCGTCAACCCCTCGCCCTATATGTACTTCCTGCGCTTCAAAAAACAGGGATTAGGGATTAGAGAACAGGGAACAGGAAAGCCGTCTAATCCCTATTCCCTAATCCCTAATCCCTCTCTTTGCCACATCGTCGGCTCCTCCCCCGAACTTCTCGTCCGCGTAAACCACGGCCGCGTGGAATACCGCCCCATCGCCGGAACCCGCCCGCGCGGCCTTGACGAAGCCGCCGATCGCGCCCTCGAAGCCGATCTCCGCGCCGACGCCAAAGAAGTCGCCGAGCACATCATGCTGGTCGACCTGGGACGCAACGACGTCGGCCGCGTCTCCGAGTTCGGCTCGGTCGAGGTCAAAGACCTCATGTTCGTCGAACGTTACTCCCACGTCATGCATCTGGTCACCCGCATCGAAGGCAAGCTAAAAAAAGGCCTCGCTCCCATCGACGCTTTCCGCGCGTGCTTCCCTGCGGGCACGCTCTCGGGCGCGCCGAAAATCCGCGCCATGGAGATCATTGAAGAACTCGAACCCACCCGTCGCGGCGTCTACGGCGGCTCAATTTTCTATGCGGATTTTTCCGGAAATTTAGACTCCTGCATCGCCATCCGCACCCTCTTCATGGACGGCGAAAAGGGCTACATCCAGGCCGGCGCGGGCATCGTCGCCGACTCCGTCCCGCAGAAAGAGTTCGAAGAATGCGCGAACAAAGCCCGGGCCGTCGTACGCGCCATCGAACGCGCGAGAGGAGCATAGACGTCTCATGAGATCTGCCATTTCGATCTTAACAGGTACTGGCATCTTGCTGTCCCTAGCTGCGTGCAGCCACATAGGCCCTTTACACGGCTACACCATCGCCAGTAAGTCAATGGAGCCGACACTATATGAGGGCGATAAGATCATCGCGGATGAGAGCTACTATTCCAGCCACCGAATTGCGGATGGCGACCTTGTGGTATTTCGTCATAACGGTTTTGTGCTGATCAAACGAGTCACTGCCACGGCCGGCGAGACTATCGAAAGCAGGGAGGGCGTTCTGTTCAGGAACAATCATGCACTCGATGAGCCGTATGCTCACCATTCTGGCGAACCATCTCCGGAACTTCAAACTTTCGCTGTTCGAACAGTCCCATCGGGTGAACTTTTCGTCACTGGTGATAACCGTGACTTTAGTCTCGACAGCAGACTTTCTGAGTTTGGACTCGTTCATGCTTTAGACGTCTTGGGCGTGCCGACCTATATCCAGTCGTCAAACCATGGGGGAAGCGGCCGGCAACTAAAATAGTCGTCTGGTGCCTCCTGTCCCGCCTTTGGGACAGATACTGTTTCCAATCTCTACGCCTACTCGCTATTCACCGCCGCACTCCGACGCCGGATTCACCGCCCCCTACTTTTGCTGCGGCCGCTCGCAACGTCACCAACGCGGGCGGCGGATAGTACGGCAACTTCTGCTGCTCCTCGGTCGCGCGCTTCACGGCGATGTCCGCGAACAGCAGCGATGGAACGATGGTCGTTTCGGGCACTGGCGCGACCACTTGCTGCACCCACGGATCGTCTCCGGCGGCCACGATTTCACTGCGCAGGCTGCGCTGGTCGAGCTCATCGAACACCGCGCCGCGCACCAGCGTACGCTTGCCGTCGACGCTCACGCGGTACAACATTCGCGGAGCCAGTTCACCGCCCAGCGTCTCCACTTCGTAGACGTCGCGGCCCTGTTCTTTGGCCATCGCGAGCAGCTTCGCCTGCATCTGCGCCGCGGTGACCGGCGCGCTCGAACGCACCACCAGCACGCCCGCGTGCGAGTGCGAGGCCTGGCCTGGAGCCGCGCGGCCGTGGCCGTTCGACACAGGGAAATCCTTCACCGGCTCGCGACCGACGAGGTAGTTTTCCAGCTTGCCCTTGTCCACAATGGTCACGGTCTGTGCGGGCACGCCTTCGTCGTCCACGTCGAACGAACCGAGCAGCGATTGGCCCTCGAAAGTATGCAGCGAAGGATCGTCGACCACGCTGAGGAAGTCCGGCAGCACGCGGCTGCGGAAGCTCGACTGAAACGCTCCCTGGGTGCGCGCGGTGGTGCCCGCCTCAGGACGGTCGGCTTCAATGTTGGGCACGAAGAGACGGTTGATCACGTCCGACGCGGCGTCTCCGGAGAACAGCACTGGGCCGTGATAATCCTCGGCATCGACGACCGGCGCATGACGCAGCTCATCGAAACTGATCAGGTCCTTGATCGCACGCTGGCGAAACTTCTGCGCGTCTTCCAGACCCGACGCAGTTGCGGATGTAGACCCATTCTCGCGGCCCAACTGCATCCCATCGGGCGCCTGCCCGCCCACGCTGATGTTCGCCGCGTAACCGGAATAGCCGTGCCGCAACAGCGCGCCTTCCGTGTTCACGGTGTAGCGATTGACGACGAACGCGCGCACGTTCGCCGTCGAATACTGTACGTACTCCGCAAAACTTTTGACCTCGGGCGCGGTCGCGTATAGCCCGCTCGCTTCCGTCAACCGCTTCTTCCACTCGGCGCGGTCGAGCTCCAACTTCGCCAGCGGCCCGATGCTCGTCACGGCCTTGCCGGGCGTGAAATCGTCGGCCGTTGGAGGCATCTGGAACCGCTTCAGGTTGGCCTGCTTGGTCGCATAGGCGCGCAGGGCGTTCTTGTAGGCTTCGTCGGTCGCCGTCCACAGCGCGAACTTCAGCGCGTCGGCGTCGTTGTCGTCGGGCGCGAGTTGCAGCGAACCGTCGCCGCGCGCCGAACTCGAATCGGTCGCATAGTCGCCGATGCGCACGGTCACGCGGACCACGCGCTGACGGTTCTGGCTCTCGTGCGTGAGCGCGCCGTAGTTCGCGACCGCGTCATAGCTCTCTAGGTCTTCGAGCCGGTACTCCATAAAGTACGGCCGCTGCATTCCAGGCAGCAGCAGCAACTGCTTCTCGCGCGCAAGCTCCTGCTGCATCGCGAGCAGCATCGGATCGCCGTCCGCACTCGCCCCGGACTTGTCATCTCGACCGTCCGTCCCCGCCACAGACTTGTCATCTCGACCGAAGTCCGCGCTCTTTGCGGACGTAGTGGAGAGACCCGCAGTTGGGCCGGCAATAAAGCCGGGTGCCCCATGTCCCGATTTTGGGACATGGGTTTCCGCAGAGGCGACGATGCAAAAAGTAGCGACGCAGCCGACAAAAAGCAGGTCCTTCGCTACGCTCAGGATGACAGTTCGTGTGGTAAGTAGAGACATTAGTTGCCACCCTTCGACGCTCTCATACTCTGTGAAGCGACGGACAACGGTGGAGGCGGAACGATCGGCGGGCGCGCCGTTCCCTGCGCCTGGCGTTGCGTTTCAATCTCGCTCACCAGCATCGCCGGGGCCACCGCGCTCACCGGAATAGACCCCGACTCCGCGCCGCAGATCCCGTTGAAAATATCCTGACGATCGCCCGTCGCGACGATGCGATTGAGCGCCGCCTGCGGCGTTCCGACGATGCTCACGCCGCGCACCAACTCGTCCGGCCGGCCGTCCACAAACACGCGGTATACCACCAGCGGAATCACTTGAAACGCCTG
>JALYTE010000281.1 GCA_030854435.1 Acidobacteriota bacterium
GAGATCGTCGGTGCGCAGCACGAAGGGTTGCGCCATGCACTTGTAGGTGTAAGGCCCGCACAAGACGTCGATGGGGTGCATGACGGGCCAGTTCAGAACCTGGATGAGCGTCGGGCTTGGAATCCCCGTGAACACGTTGTCGTTCAACTGCGACCAGCCGACGCCGATGATGCGTCCAAAGGCGCGCATGAGCTGGTACTGCATCTGTAGCAGATCGTTGGGATTGGGGCCAACGCAGCGTCCGTTCAGAATCAGCAGCGCATGGTCGATGGTGCCCGCGGGGTCGAGACCGTCGACGCTCTCGACGACGCCGTTCTGGCGACAGCCGCTGGGACTACTCGCGCCGAAGCCGAGCAGCGTGTCGATGACGCTGCCGTCCGTATCGTAAATGATGGCGATGGGTATGACAGGAAAGTTGGCGAGCTTCACGTCGTCGGGAAAGATGACGCTAATGCCGTCGAAGAAGGTGTTGTCGCTGGAGACGTGCTCGGCGAGCGTTCCGCCCTGGGCCAGCGTGAGGCGCGAGGTGGGCACGTTCCAAACGGCGGCGGCGGCGGCGACCATCGCGTCCGCCTGCGCGTGCGTGACGCTGGCGCTGAGGTCGCCGGGATCGGTGAAGTAGAGCGGGTCGTCGGTGAAGAAGACGACCGGATTGCCGCCGGTGGCCGTGTAGAACGGCGCGCCGGTGAACCAGCGCGGGCCTCCGGCGTGGGCGGGCAGGGCGAGGAGCACGGTCACAATCAGAGTGAGCGCGGCGGGCAGGCGGCGAGTTCGGGCAGGTGCCACGAAAGATTTAGCGAATGGCATCGGGCTGCTCCGCTTCGGCATTGCCTCGGTGCGCTCGCAAGAGAGATTCGCCGTTCCCTGTTCCCTGTTCTCTATTCCCTGGTTCATGTTCCCTGTTCCCTGGTTCGTGCGCTCGCAAGAGGGGTTGGGGGGCGTCTTCGCGCAGCAGATCGTCGATTGGCTCAGCGGGGCGAACGGGGAGAATTCGGATGGGCCGTCTGCGAATCGGGAGCGGAATCGGGTCTTCTATAGGTGGAGCGATAGGGGGTGGCGATGGCTCGCCGAGGACCGCCGCTGCGACTTCATTGAGTGGCATTGAAGCCCCCGATTCGACCATCGCGGTGCCAGCCGCTCGCAGCACGCGCGTGCGCAGGCGCTGGATGTCTACCGTGGGCTCGGCAGAGGAGGCGGAGAGCATCGGTAGGATTCCATCCCCGCCGTCGACCGCGGAACTCAGGCCGTTTTTACCAGCGTCGTGGAGAAAAACGAGCGCGCACTCCCCAACCCAGTAGCGCCGCTGACCGGCCGCCCAGAGGCCCGCCCATTCACGCAGCATATAACCGCCTGCGGCTGCGCCCTTTACGTTGTGGTCGACGCGGAACTGCACTTCAACGACGCCGCCAACGTGGCGGACTGCCGTCACTTCTCCGGCGAAAACGACCCCTGCGCGCGCGCCGAGGTTGTTGAGAGCGGCGGCGACGGTAGGGTCGGGAAGCGTCTGCGTCAAGGCCGGGAGGCTCGCGAACAGCAAGGCGCACAGCCAACCGCATTTCGAGATCGCACTGGACATGGCACACGCTCCTGCACGATCTTTCGTCGTGTAGCGGAGCGGTACAACGCGCTGTCCCGTTTGGAGACAGCGCTAAAGTTCAGTTGGCGATTAGATTTCGGGATAGAAGTCGAAGAAGGCGTCGATCGAGTGGCGCAACTGCGACTCGATCTGCTCGCGACTGCCCTCAAGGATGTGCATTGTCACCTGCGCATCGTTGCCGTTTTTGAGCGCGATAGGCGCGGCACCGACGCCCGCCACTTCGTCGGCCGGAAGCAGCCGCAGACCGTATACCAGGACAAGATCAGCCATGGATTGAGTGTAGAGGATAGGGCGCTGAACCGTTTGCGCTCCCGTTACAATCAAACTTCTATGTCCGAACCGAACGCGATACGCGACACCGTCATTCTGGGCTCCGGCTGCGCCGGGCTTACCGCCGCCATCTACGCCGCGCGCTCCAACCTGAAGCCACTGGTGCTGGAAGGCCACGAGCCGGGTGGCCAACTCTCCATCACCACCCTGGTCGAGAACTTTCCCGGCTGGCCGGACGGCGTGCAGGGTCCCGAGCTGATCGAAAACATGAAGAAGCAGGCCGTACGCTTCGGCGCGGAACTGCGCATGGCTCACCTGACTTCGGCGGACCTGATGACGTCGCCGTTCGAGTTGACGGTGGGCAGGGAGATCATTCAGACGCGGTCGCTCATCATCGCCTCGGGCGCTTCGGCACGCTGGCTGGGACTGCCGAGCGAGCAGGCGCTCATCGGCCACGGCGTCAGCTCGTGCGCGACCTGCGACGGCTTCTTCGCTTCGGGAAAAGAGATCGCGGTGATCGGCGGCGGCGACTCGGCGATGGAAGAAGCGCTGTTCCTGACGCGGTTCGCGAGCAAGGTCACGATCGTCAATCGCAGCGAGAACTTCCGGGCTTCGAGAATCATGTTGGAGCGCGCCATCGCGCACCCGCAGATCGAGTTCCTGCATAACACGCTGGTTGAGGAAGTTCTCGGTGTCGAACAGAAGGATGTTCGCGGCCTAAAGCTCGTCAACAAGAAGACGGGCGAGCGCTGGGAGTTGCCAGTGCAATTCATGTTCCTGGGCATCGGCCACGAGCCCAATGCGACCATGTTCAAGGGCCAGCTCGACCTCGACGGCGAGGGCTACATCAAGAGCGAGCACAACGTCTTCGTCACGCAAGGCGGCGTGCAGATGCACGGCGTGTATGCCTGCGGCGACGTTCAGGACCGGCGCTACCGGCAGGCCATCACGGCGGCGGGGACGGGGTGTATGGCGGCGCTGGAAGTGGAGAAGTATCTGGAGGAGATGGGACGGTAATCCGGATTTGGAAGAACGCAGCCAACGCAGTTGACATCCCGAATCGATCCGGTGAGTTGAAGCCACACTCCCTCCCTCGAACTCTGTTGGCGATAGGCATCATCGTATTTCACCGAAACTCTGCAAACGGAATCGCGTCTAATCTATTGGATCCGCTTTGAATCGCCGTTGCGGTTGCGACCTGCCGGCCATCTCGACACAGGACGGTATTTGTTGCACAGGCTTCGCATGATTTCGCGCACGATCGCAATGCTGACCTGCTGCGCAGTGGCCCTCTCGGTCATGGGGCAACAGCTTGGGACGGTTCCACTGCCAGACGCGCCTTCGGCGGCTCCAATGGCCGCAACTGTGACGGGCCCACCTCCGGAGATGGGCCCCATGGCCGCGCCGTTTGGCCGTTCCGCCAGCGGCGATGAACAGAACGGCGGCAAAAAGAAACAGACGCCTGTCGCGACAGTGGATCTTGATGCAAATGGCGATGCGGTTCCGCTGGAGCGCCAACAACCGCAACGCATTCTCGGCTTCATGCCCAACTTTCGCTCCGTTTCGGCCGGCTCCAAACCCCATGCGCCGGGCTGGAGGTACAACTTCAAGGTCGCCACGCGGCAGTCGTTCGACTATTCCTCATTCCTCTTCCTCGGCATCACCTCGCTCTCAGCCGAAGGCCTCGATTCGCACCCCGTGCTGGGCAAAGATGTCGAGGGCTTCTACGGCTACACTTGGCGCGGCTTGATCGACAAGACCGACGGAACGTACCTCCAAGCCTGGTTGCTGCCCAGCCTTCTGCACGAGGACACGCGGTTCTATCCGCTGGGCCACGGCCACTCCGTGCCTGTTCGCGCGCTCTACGTGATCAGTCGCCAGACCGTGACGCACGCCTATGGCGGCAGCCAAACGCCGAACATCGGCGGGCTCGGCGGCAAGGCGCTGACCCAGGTGATCTCGCGCTACTACTATCCGCCAGGGGCGAGCACTTTCGGCGTGCTGGCGACGAAGTTTGCGTACTCCGCGATGCGCGACATCGCCTTCAGTTCGGTCCGCGAATTCTATCCCGACATCGCCGCGCATTACATCCGCAAGCATCGCGAAAAAGTGGCGCGACTGAACGCGCGCGATGCGACGAGCGACACGCCGTGACTATTTCGTCGCGGCGTTCTGCACCTTCAACCATGCATACAGCGGAGCAAAGTAGTCCAACATCGGCTGCGCGTCGAGATGGTCTTCGCCCGTCATATCCTTGAGCGTCTTTTGCCACGGCTGCGATTGCCCCGCTTCGAGCATGTGCGCGAGCTTTGCGCCCGCCGCCTTCGAGCCGTAGAACGTGCAGCGGTTCAGCGGGCCTTTGTAACCGCTAGCATCGCACATCGCCTTATAGAACTGGAACTGATAAATCCGCGCGAGGAAGTAACGCGCATACGGCACGTTGGTCGGGATGTGGTTCTTCGCGCCCGCATCGAAGTCGGCTTCTGTGCGTTCGACCGGCGGCGCGACGCCTTGGTATTTCGCCCGAAGCGCCCACCAGGCTTTGTTGTAGTCCGCGGGTTTCGTTTCGCCGGAGAACACCTGCCAGCGCCACTTGTCGAGCACCAGGCCGAAGGGCAGGAACGCGATCTTGTCGAGTGCGGTGCGCAGTTGCAGCGGGATATCGGCCTCGGTTGGCGGTTCTGCGTCGATGAGCTTCAAGCGCTTCAGGTAAGCGGGCGTAATCGCCAGCGCGATCGAGTCGCCGATGGCCTCGTGGAAGCCGTCGTTCGCGCCGTTGCGGAAGAGCATCGGCTGCTTATTGTAAGCACGCTGATAGAAGTTGTGGCCGAGCTCGTGATGCACCGTCGTGAAGTAGTCCGCGTTGACCTGAATGCACATCTTCACGCGCAGGTCGTCGACGTTGTCCACGTCCCACGCGCTCGCGTGGCAGACCACTTCAGCATCGCGCGGATGCACGAATTGCGACCGCTCCCAGAACGTCGAGGGCAGCTTCGGGAAGCCCAGCGACACGAAGAAGTTTTCGCCGTAATGCACCATGTCTTTGCCCGCCGCGAGTTGTGCAGCGTGGCCTGCGTCTGAGGTTTGATCTACATTCGTGTCGAACGCCTTCGCAGCCGCAGGGTCGTTCGCCGCAATCTGGTGTTGAAGCGCAGACTCAAGGTCGTACATCTTGAAGCTCGTCAATTTTGGATCGGTGGGTGCAACGATGTCGTAAATGTTGCCCCACTCCTGCGCCCACATGTTGCCGAGTAGATGCGCGGGGATCATGCCGTCGGGCCGGTCCGCCACAGCGCCGTACTTGGCGATGAGTTTGTGGCGGACGTAGGTGTGAAGTTCGCGATACAGCGGCTCGAGCTGCGCCCACGCGCGGTCGAGCTCGGCGGAAAATTCCGCGGGCGTCATGTCGTAGCCCGCGCGCCAGAGTTCGCCGGTGTCCTTGTACCCAAGCTCTTTCGCGCCGAAGTTTTCAAGTTCCACTTCGCGCGCATACTTGTCGTGCATGGGAGCGCCAATGGCGTGCCACCCGAGCCAGAGACGCTTCAACTCCTCGGGGTCGCGCGACTTCGCCATGATGTTCGAGATGTCGTCGATGCCCATGCAGGCGGGAGCATTCGCGCCCCCGGCGGGCGGGCAATACTTGCCCTTGCCGTACATGCCCGTGAGTTGCGAGGCGATGGTGGTCTCTTCGCTCAGCAGCTTCGGATCGCTCGGCGCGGCGGGTGCGCCAATTTGCAGCAGCAGCATTTGACGGCGTTGGTCGGCGGGAAGGTCGAGCTTGTCGAAACGGTGCGACTCCGCCACAAGAGCTAAAATGCGCGTCGCCGTCTGCTCGTTGATGAGCGCGTCGAGCGCCTCGGTGTCGTCGGTGATGTGGGTTTCGCCCACCCAGTCGGCGTGCTGCGAACGCGTCGTCAGCGTCAGGAGTTCGGCGTTGGCGCGGTCGAGAAAGGCGCGCGCTTCAGCGACGGTTGGCGTCCCATTTTGAGCACAGGCGAACAATGGACACACGAAGACGGCGGTAAGAAGAAGAGAACGAAATCGCATGGCAGCAAGTGTATCGCGCCGACCGCGAGAGTCGCCAGAGGCGTTGCGCAGTCAGTCTTTCGGCGCGGAACCCGCCTTAGACGACGATGGGGCCGTCACCGAAGATGGGCCACCCGAAGTAGAT
>JALYTE010000284.1 GCA_030854435.1 Acidobacteriota bacterium
CCCCTACTGCGCGAACCTGCATCGCAACATCTTCCCCGCCATCACCGACCGCTACAAGGACCAGGTGCGCATCGTGTACCGCGACTTCCCGCTCGACCAGCATCCCTGGGCCATGCGCGCAGCGGTCGACACCAACTGCGTCGGCGCGCAGTCCCCGACCGGCTACTGGAACGTGGTCGACTACATCCACGCCCACGCCGGCGAAATCGGCACGCCGCCGGAAGCCAAAGACGGCAAAGCCCCCGCCGCCAAAACGTTGGCCCTCGCCGATGAGCAGCTCGACAAGCTGATGCGCCAGCAGGCCGCCTTCCAGAAAATCGACCTCCTCAAACTCGATGCCTGCATCGCCAAACAAGACACGACGACCATCGAGGAATCGAAGAAGCTCGCGACGTCTCTGGGCGTCGATTCGACGCCATCGCTCTTCATCAACGGGGCCAAGATTGACGGCGCTCTACCCGCCGAATTCCTCTTCAGGATCATCGACCAGGCGCTCATCGCCGAAGGCAAAACGCCCCCACCCCCCTACGTCGCACCCGCGACCCCTGCACCCGCTTCGCCCTCAAGCAAGTAGCCGCACACTCCGAACTCCCAACGCGGGTCCTTCTCGACCGAAGCATCATGGTTTCATCGTCATGCGGAGTGGAGAGAGCACAGCATTTCTTCACACTGCCACAAATGTCGGGTGCCCCATGTCCGGATCTTCGGACATGGGTTTCCGCAGCGCCGCATACACTAACCCCAATGCCTCCCGCGCCCTCCCGACCGCGTTCCACGCTCCTCACCATCCTCCTCCTCTGGATCGCGTTCTACGCCAGCGTCACGCTCTTCACCCCGCCGCTGCTGGACGACGCCGACTCCGTCCACGCCGAAGTCGCCCGCGAGATGCTCCTTCGCCACGACTACGTCATCCTCTACGCCAACGGCATTCGCTACCTCGAAAAGGCCCCACTGCTCTACTGGGTGATGGCCGCAAGCATGAAGCTGTCCATGCTCCTCGGCGCGACCAAACCCGACACCCTCGCCGCTGCCGCGCGCCTTCCTCTGGCCTTCGCCGTGCTCGCTCTCACGCTGATCGTCGAAGCCTTCGCCCGCCGCGCCTTCCGCAGCGCTCGCGCCGGGTTCTACGCCGCCCTCATCACGCTCTCCAGCTTCGGCATTTTCATCTTTACCCGCATCACCATCCCAGACGCCGCCGTATGCCTCTGGACCACTCTCGCCCTCTATGCCTTCTGGCGTACCGAAGAAGCCAGTCCTAACGAAAATTTGTCATCTCGACCGAAGGCCGAAGGCAGCAGTGGAGAGATCGCCGCATTCGTCCCCGGCCAGTCGCAAATTCGGGTGCACCACGTCTCGCTTCTGAGACGTGGGTTCTCGCAGCGCCGATACTGTTTCCTCTTCGCCATCGCCTGCGCCCTCAACGTCCTCACCAAAGGCCTCATCGGCATCGTCTTCCCCGTCGCCATCGTCGCAATCTACCTGCTCTTAACCCGCGGCATCAAAAACACCCTCACCCGCATCCACGAACTACACCCTCTCACCTCCCTCCTTATCTTCCTCGCCATCGCCGCTCCCTGGCACATCCTCGCCGGCCTCGCCAACCCCGCACAAGGCCATCCCGCCGCGTTCCATTTCATACAAGGCCACTGGCAAGTCCCCCTCCCCACCGACGGCAACGTGCGCGGCTGGTTCTGGTTTTATTTCATGAACGAGCACGTCCTCCGCTACCTCAACCTGCGCGTCCCTCACGACTACGACACCGCCCCCCTCTGGCTCTTCTGGGGTCTCTGTCTCGTGTGGCTGATGCCGTGGTCGGCGTTCGTCTTCAAAGCTATTGGCAGTGCCATTCCCTTCCGTAACAAAGCATGGCGCACTCACTTTCGCGACAACGACCTCGCGTTCCAAGAACGCGGTTCTCTACTCTGCGTCGTATGGGCTGCTTTGGTCTTATTCTTTTTCTCCCTCTCTACCCGCCAGGAGTACTACGTCCTTCCAGCCCTCCCAGCTCTTGCAATTCTTATTGCAGGTTGGCTCTCGCACCGCGCGATAGACAAGCCAGAGGCGCAACTTCACCGTCGTGCTGCACGACGTTGTATTTCGGCCCTATTCATTTTCGGAATAGTCTTCGCGGTAAGCAGTGGCTACTTTCTGGTTCACACTGTAGCTCCAGCCCACACGACCGACCTCGCCCAGCTCCTCGCTCAGAACCCTGGTGACTACGCGCTCTCGATGGGCCACTTCCTCGACCTCAACGCTCAAGCCCTGGGCCTATTTCGCCTGCCCCTCGCCATCGCCGCGCTAAGCCTCTTCTGCGGCCCGCTGGTCTCGCTCATCCTGCGCAAGCGAGCGAAACCCCACGCCGCCAACCTCGCCCTCGCCGCCGGAGCCTTCGGCTTTCTCCTCGCCGCCCACCTCGGCCTACAAACCTTCTCCCCCGTCCTCACATCAGCGCAACTCGTCAAAGCCATCGCCCCTCAAATCCATCTCGGCGATCTCATCGTTATCCACGGCGAATACGAATCCGGCTCAACCCTCGGTTTCTACCTTCAGCGCCCCAGCAACGTAATTTGGGAGCCTTGGGGCATCGTCGGCGCAGAGAACCCACAGTTCATCCACATCCTCGAAGGCCGCAGCTCCAACCTTTGGTACGGCAGCTTCTTCCCCGACGCCCCAAAAATCTTCGAGACCCCCGAAACCCTCGCCCAAAAATGGCCCGGCCCGCAGCGCATCTTCCTCTGGCAATCCACCACCGACGAGCCCCGCACGCTCCCGCCGCTCCCCGGCGCGGTTTATGTCCTCGCCACTGGCGGCGGAAAAGAAATCCTCAGCAACCGCCCCAACCGCTAAGCTATTCTCTGCTCGCCTTACTTCGCGAAACTTCGCGTTTAAACTTTGCGAACTTTGCGTCAAGCTCTTGCAGTAGCTCTCCAAACCAACGAGGCCCTATGCCCTGCGACCCGCAAGAACTCCGCCACATCCCGCTCTTCTCTCTCCTCGACGAAGACGAACTCAACGTCCTCTCCGCGCAAGTCGAACTGCGCGAGTTCGCCGCCCGCCAACGCATCTACAAAGCCGGCGAAGACAGCAGAGGGGCCTACGTCGTTCTCACCGGCTCGGTCCACGTCACCATCGAAGACGCCGACGGCCAGGAAGTCCTGGTCGACGAACCCAGTCACGGTGAAATCTTCGGCTTCGCGTCCATGCTCCAGGGCACGCCGCATCAGACTACGGCAGTCGCCCTCGCCGCGACGACCTGCCTTGAAGTCGACCGCGAAGACATCGCCGTCCTCGTCGAAAAGAAGCCCATGGCTGGCCTCGACATGCTCACCGTCCTGGCCCGCCAGATGCACGCCTCGCAGCAACTCGTCAGCCACCGCGCCGCGCGCAACTCCAACGAACTCATCGAAGAAGAGATGACCTTCGGCCAGCGCATCGCCGACCGCGTCGCGTCCTTCGGCGGCTCGTGGACCTTCATCCTCATGTTTCTGGCCGTGCTCATCGCCTACGTCGGCGTCAACGTCGTTCTCGGCCCACGCGCATGGGATGTCTACCCTTTCATCCTGCTCAATCTGTTTTTGTCCATGCTCGCGGCCATCCAGGCACCGGTCATCATGATGAGCCAGAACCGCCAGGACACCAAAGACCGCGTCCGCGGCGAACTCGACTACGACGTCAACCGCCGCGCCGAATCCGAAATCCAGGCCCTCTCCCGCAAGCTCAACCAACTCTCCGAAAAACTCGCCGACATCGACGACCACCTCCGCGAAGGACAGGGAGCAGGGAACAGGGAGTAGGGAACAGGGAGTAGCTTTTGCAGTTGCTCTTTTTTCTGTCATCCCGTAGAGATCTGCTTTTGCTTTTGCAGTTGCTTTTCTTTCTGTCATTCCCGCAGGGAACCTGCTTTTGCTTTCAGAATCGGTACAAAAGCGGGGTGCCCCATGTCCCGCTTCTGGGACATGGGAACGCACAACATCAACATCGCTCTCTCCCCAGGCTCACATCCGCTGCAATCTTCCCCGCCGCAGCCGAAACCGCTCCCCGCGCCACACCACCGTATCGCCTGCAAAGCTCCACGCCCAGAAGAACAGCCCCAACAAATCGCGCAGCGGCAACAGCAAAATATCGCGCAGCACCTGCCCATCGCGCAGCACGCCGACGCCGACGGTGAGCGCCACCGAAACCCTCGCCAGCAGCGCCAGGCTCAACAGCGAAAAACTCCACAGCGCACCTCCGCTCGCCGCCACCGTCGCCACCGCCCAGGGCAGCACATACGTCACGCCCAACCCCGCATATCCCCAGCGCCGCGAGTCCCGCGTCGACCGCGCCCACCGCAACTGGTGTTCGCAAAATCCCCGCAGCGTATACGCAGGCACGCTGGTCTCGACGACCTCATTCACCAACTCAACACGCAATCCCGCTGCCGCAATCCGCGCACCGATTTCGTAATCGTCCGCCAGACAATCGACCAGCGCCGCCAATCCACCCGACATCGCCAACGCACTCTTAGTCGTCGCCAGCGTCGATCCCAACCCAAAACGAATGCCGCCCTCAATCTTCCGTGCGGCCAATACTCCGACCATAAAGTCCGTCGAAATCCCCAACGCCTCAAGCCGCGACCAAACCGTCTCTTCCGCGCGGCCAATATACGGGGCCGTCACCAAACCCACGCGCGCGTCTTCGAGCGGCGCCATCACGCGCTCCAGATATCGCGGCGACACCACGATGTCGCCATCATTGATAACAACGCGTTCAAAGCGCGCCTCCGATAGCATTTGCACAAGGTTCGACACCTTGCCGCTCGCCCCCAGCCGCAGCGGACATTCAATCAGCCGAATCGCCACATCGGGATATTCAATCCGCAGCCGCGCGATCTCCGCGGCCGCCGTGTCCTCCACCGAACTCACCCCAAACAGCAGTTCAAACTCACCTGCATACACCTGCGTGCAATGACTCGCAAACGCCGCATACGTCCGCTCGTCCTTCCCCTTCACCGGCTTCAGAATCGAAACCCCCGGAGCGAACTTTCGCTCCGCCTCTCGAAGTCCCTCAGCGGCTTCGAGCCGCCACTCATTCGCGCGCGCCTCCCGCGCGCGCCGTTCAAAATCCCTTGCGGCCCACAGCGCAAGCACGCTATACGCAATCCCACTCATGGTCAGAAGCGCTGCCAACATCTCCACCGCCAACGGCAGAGTGTAGAGGATAGAGTGAAGAGTGAAGAGAAGAAAGGTCGGCATGAATGGCAACTACTGAGAATACCTCTTCTCATCGAAACTCGATCGCTTGGCAAAAGGCGATGGAACTCGCTCGCATCGTTTACAAAACCAGTCAACGCTTCCCTTCAGAAGAGCGTTTCGGTCTCACAAACCAACTTCGCCGCGCCGCCGTCTCGATCCCAAGCAACATCGCTGAAGGAAAGGGCCGACTCACGACGGGGGAACTCATCCAGTTTCTAGGCATTGCCAGGGATCGACTCTTGAGGTTCTGACCCAACTCGAGCTTGCATTGATGCTAGGCTTCGGCGATCCGCCTGCCATAGCCGAAGCCGAAGCAATAGCATTCGAAGTATCGAAGATACTAAACGCCGCGCTGACGACCCTCCGCGCAAAACAGGTCACGAAAAAACAACGCTGATCCCTTCACTCTTTCCTCTTCACTCTGACTTACTCGTATCGCAGCGCGTCGATCGGATCCAGGTTCGCCGCCTTCCACGCCGGATAAATCCCGAACACCAGCCCGATCGCGCACGAGCACGCAAACGCTGCCAGCACCCATAGCACCCCCACCTGGCTGGGAATCAGCCAGTGCAATCCAAATCCCACTATCGACCCCAGCGCGATGCCCACGATCCCGCCCACCGCGCACAACACGATCGCCTCCAGCGTGAACTGCATCAGGATGATCTGCCGGGTCGCCCCGATCGCTTTGCGCACCCCAATTTCGCGCGTCCGTTCCGTCACGCTGACCAGCATCACGTTCATCACCCCCACGCCGCCCACCATCAGCCCCACCGCGCTCAACCCGAACATCAGCAGAAACAGGCTCCCCGTAATCTGCCCCCACAGTTTGGTGATCGAGTCGGAGCTGAAAATGGCAAAGTTGTCCGGCTTCTCGTTCGGCACTTTGCGTCGCCGTCTCAGCATCTCGGTGATCTCGTCCTGCACCAGGTTCTTGTTCTTCTGGTCGTCGAACTTCGCGCTGATCCAGTAGTCCAGCACCTCGGGGTGCAGCTTGTGAAATGTGGTGATGGGAAAATACGCATAGCTGTCGTTCGGATTTTTCCCGCCGCCGAACGCCGTCTTCTGCTTCTCGAACACTCCCACCACGGTGAACGTCCGCCCCGCGATAATCACGTCCTGCCCAATGGGATCGACCGCGCCGAACAGTTCTTCCGCCACATCGGCGCCCAACACGGTCACGTCGGCGGCGCGCTCCTGGTCGTTGTCTGTAAAGAATCGGCCTCCGGAAATCACCTTGTCATACACCGCACTGTTCGACGGCGTATCGCCTTCCAGCGAAACGTTGTCCGCCTTGCGCTGTCCAAACTTCGCCACCACCGAACCTTCGTTGAATTGGTAGTTGGTGTATTGCAGCGACGCACTGGCCGCCACCACATGTGGCAGCTTGGCCATCTCCAGCATGTCGTCGTAGGTCAACTGCTTGCGCGTCAGCATCTCGGTCGTCGGCCTCACCCCGATCACCGGAAACCGGAACACCCAAAGCACGTTGGTCCCAAACGACGCCACCAGGTTCGACACCGACGTGTTCAGCCCATTGATCACCGACGAAATCGTGATCACCGTCATCACGCCAATCACGATCCCCAGGATGGTCAACGCCGAACGCAGCTTGTTCGCGCGCAGCGTATCCAGCGCCATTCGCACCGACTCGCGTTGATCTGTAGCTCGCATCAGAACTCGCTCCTTAGCGCGACGATCGGATCGAGATCCGCGGCCTTGCGCGCTGGATACACGCCAAAGAATACCCCCACCGAAACCGCGACGAACAACCCAGCAAAAACGCTCCACACAGCGATCGTCGCTGGAAATCCCGCGATCGCCGCCACGGCCTTGGCCGCAACAACGCCGCCCAGCACTCCGATCGCTCCACCCAGCAGCGCCATCGTCGCGGACTCCAGCAGAAACTGCAGCATTACGTCCCCGCGACGCGCTCCCAGCGCCTTGCGCACGCCAATCTCACGCGTCCGTTCCGTCACGCTCACCAGCATGATGTTCATGATCACGATCCCGCCCACCACCAGCGAAATCGCCGCGATCGCCACCGCCACGCCGCCAATACTGTTCGCGACCTGCGTAAACAAACCCGCCAGCGCGCTGTTGGTTTCGAGCGTAAAACTGTCGTCCGCGCCGGGCAGGTCGTGACGCAACCCGCGCACGATCAGCCGCGCCTGCTCGCTGGCCGTGTCCATTCCGCCCGGCCCTTTCCCCGCCTTCGCATAGATCGTCACGGTCTTGGCCGTGCCATAGGTCTTTTGATATGCGGTCAACGGCACGGCGACCCAGTTGTCCTGGCTCTGCCCCAGCGTCTTGCCCTGCTTTTCGCCCAGCCCGACGATGGTATACGGCACCCCATCCACGCGCAGGTCCTTGCCGATAGGGTCTTCGCCTTTCAGCAGGTTTTCTTCAATGTCCGCGCCGATCAGCGCCACATGCGCAGAGTGGTCGTCGTCGGCCTGCGTCAATCCGCGTCCTTCCACGATGTCCAGGTTCTGCATCTCGGGCATCAACGACGTATACCCGCGAATCTGCGTGTCCGTGCTCGATTGCGCCTCATGCACGATCTTTCCCAGCGTGCTTTGAAACGCGCCCACCTGCACGCAAGCCGTGCATTCGGCCTGCACCGCCCGGTACTCGTCGAGCGAAATTACCTTGCGTTTTTGATACTTCAGGTACTCCTTGTAGCTGGTCGTAAACGCCGGCCGGGTCGAGATCGTAAAAACGTCCGCGCCCTGCTTGTTGATCTTGGTCGCCACATAATCGTTGGCCCCATTGATCAGCGTCACCACGGCGATCACCGCGGCCACGCCGATCACCACGCCCAGCAGCGTCAGCACGGTGCGCAGCTTGTTCGCCCACAACGATTGCAACGCAATCCGAAATGCTTCTTTTGTTTCCATAAAGAAACCGCTCTTCGAGTCTACCGCGCACACGCCGCCAAAGACTTATACGCTCATCCCGCGTCGCCGGTTCCCGGTCACAAATCGCGCCCAAAAATCACATCGCAGCAATGCTGCGCGCCCACCACGAACGTCCGCGTCCCAACTTCGCTAAACCCGTTGCGCCGGTAGAAAGCGATCGCCCGCCCATTGCCCGCGTTCGTACCCAGCAACATCCGCGCTCTGCCCATCTCGCGCGCGTCCGCCAGCGCAGCATCCATCAACCGCTGCCCATTTCTGCCCGGCCGGTACCGTGAGAACAAATAAATCCTCTTCAACTCAATGTCTCCCGCACGCACCTCAAAGCCCTTCAAATCCGGTCCGCACACCATCGCATATCCCACCGGAGCGTCCTCGCCGGTCACGGCCAGCATAATCCGCGTGTCCGGCTTCGCCAGGTACTTCGCGTAAAAGTCCACTGTCTGGTGCTTCATGCAGAAGTCGACGATATCGGCCCCCGGCAGCGCCCACGCATACGCCTCCAGAAAAGTCGCCGTCCCCACCACGCTCAACATCGCCGCATCGTCCACGGTCGCGCGCCGCAGGCTGACCGTTTCAACCTCCGGCGGCGCGGCGAACTGCGTCCGGCCATCATTTTCCCCCTCCGTTTTCGCCGCATCCACAGACATGCAAACTCTCCCTCACGATGATGGCAGAACGACGCACAAACGGATACGTTAGAAGCGAAGGATTCAGCATCCGTCTCCACCCACCCCATGTCCGGATTTTCAGACATGGGACCGCACAATGCCAACCCATCCATGCCAAATACACCACAACCGCCGCTTTCCGCGACCCAAATCAGCGACGCCGCCCACGCCAAACTTGCCGCCGCCCTCATCGCCGACCCCGCCATCCCCCAAGCTCTCCGCGCGCTCGCCGACGACCCCCGCGTCACCGTCCGCCGCGGCGGCATCCCCGCTCGCAACCCCAGATGCATCGTCTACTGGATGCAGCGCGCCCAGCGCGGCCGCGACAACCACGCCCTCGACCTCGCCGTAAAAATCGCCAACGCGCTCGGCCTCCCCGTCGTCGCCTACTTCGCCGCGATCTCCAACTTTCCCCACGCCAACCTACGCCACTACGCCTTCCTCAATCAAGGCCTCCCCGACATTGCAGCAGACCTCTCCGCCCGCGGCATCGGCTTCATCCTGCGACGCGACCCAAACTGCGACCTCCGCGAATTCATGGCCGACGTCAACGCAGCAATGCTCATCGGCGACGAAAATCCCATGAGCGAACCCGAACTCTGGCGCCAGCGTCTCGCCGAAAATCTCGACATTCCCTTCTGGACCGTCGACGCCGACGTCATTGTCCCCTCCAAGCTCCTTGAAAAGGCGCAATTCAGTGCCGGAGTCGCCCGCCCCCGCCTCTATCGCGCCCTCCCCGAGTTCCTTGTCCCCTACGAGAACCCCCACGCCACCCATCCCTGGAAGCAACCCCGCACCCTCCGCGCCGACAATATCCACGACAACATCACCCAAGACTGGCCCGACTTCGACCGCAGCGTCGCTCCCGTCACAGCCTGGCACGGCGGCCCTCACGCGGCCATCGCCCGCTTGAAGAAGTTCACCTCCACGCTCCTTGAAACTTACGACCGCGACCGCAACCGTCCAGAAATCGACGGCACCAGCGCCCTCTCGCCCTGTCTCCACTTCGGCCATATCGGCCCGCTCACCATCGCGCTCGCCGTCGATGCCGCCGCGAAAAAGCGTCCGCACCTCAAGGCCGCCCGCGACAGTTTCTTCAACGAACTCATCGTCTGGCGCGAACTCAGCATCAACTTCGTGCGCTACCAGCCCCACTACGACTCCCCCGCCTGCGCCGACGCCTGGGCCCGCGCCACCATCGCCGAGCATGACCGCGACCAGCGCGAAGT
>JALYTE010000292.1 GCA_030854435.1 Acidobacteriota bacterium
AGGGGAAGGAACACTGGAGCGGCCATGCAACAATTATCTCCCGATGCACACTCAACACAGTTGAAATGGGAGGTGGAATTGAACTGATGAATTGGCCGACCGGCTAAGAGTGCCTTTTCAGGATCGCACGGAGGCTGCGGAGGCACGCCTGGATTTCTTTTTTTCAGAGGGAAAGAGGGTGGTGAGCTTTTCGTACAGAGTGAACAGGAAGGCGACGCGCTCGGCTTCGGAGGCGAAGGCGGTGCGGCCATAGGCGGCGTCGACAGCGCGGTCGAGGGTTTGGTGGGCCTTGACAAGGCGAGGCGGCATGGAGAGCGGGTCGTAGAGGTCGGCGAGGGTGGCGTTAGGGTGGCGGTCACGCTCGTTGAGGACGGCCTGCGCCGCGGTTTCAATGGTCTTGCGCTGCTTGGGGGTGGGTTCGGGCCATGGAAAGTTGTTGTAGACGATTCCGGCCGAGTAACGATAGTCGCTCTTCAGGCGGCCGCATGTCGAACGAACCCAGGCCATGTGCATAAGTGACGTGAGCACTCCGAAGTGATAAATCGTCGCATCCTGCGATACATACACCAAATTGTTCGCAATAACTTCCTTACGCATGAATGCCATCGGAATGTATCTGCGAGTTTCTGAAGAAACACCAGGAATGAGGAGGTATTTTCTTGAAGGTTGTCTAGCTTCGCCGAATAAGGATGGGGTCTTTGCCAGATCGCGCGTAGTTGAGCGTGTGCTCGAAAGGCGCACTTTGCGTACTTCCATGACCCGCTTCAATACCTCGGGAAATGTTCTAAGTTGCGAGGCCGATATGTCCTGTAACCAGAGACAATATCTCGGGATGGAATTGATGAATTCCTCAGAGCCTATAAACGGTCGAATAAACGGCTTGAGTGCGGGATGAGCCGACAGGAGAGCTTTTCTTTCCGCTGCATCTAGGATAAGAAAGCCACCGTCATTCGGCATGCTTCCAAACGAGATCGATGGGGCGTTCCCAATGGGGGATCGCCGGTTTGGAAGAAAGATATCTTCTGCATCTACGAGGTAGGGATTAATGCGGCGCGCTGGGATGCGGATCGGTTCGCTCTTAACTGTGTGATAGTCGAAAATAGCCTTCATAGCTTCGTCCAGCATACCGAAACCAATTACTACGCAGTGGACAGCAGCCCTGCCTCTTGCCTCACTCGTCCATTCAAACGTCCGGTGAGCGAATAATATCCTAATTTTTTTCGCAAGCAGGTGAGGCCAAAGGACGCCCGCTTGTTCTCCTTGTGTGATCGAGTTCGTAGCTACGAACGCAGCTTTGGCCTGTTGATTTCGTTGCATATAGTCCGAAGCCTTGCGGAACCAAGCACTCACATAGTCCAAGGTCCCAGAGCCAGAGACGTCGTTCAACACGGCAGATAAATCCAATTTTTGACGAGGTGTTTGAAACTGCTTGCCTACGAAAGGCGGGTTGCCAACGATATATGTGAGTCTTGCTGGGCTGGCGAGAGTTTCCCACCCGATTTCCAGAGCGTTACCGCGAATGATGGTCGGCGCTTTCTTCAGCGGCAAGCGGGCGAAGTATTGGCCGAACTCCACCGAGACTTTCTGGTTCATCTGGTGGTCGGTCATCCAGAGGGCGACTTGAGCAATCTGTGCGGGGAACTCCTCGATCTCGATGCCGTAAAACTGGTCGACGTCGATGAAGACGATGTTGGAGACGTCGAGCTGGCCTTCGCGGGTGGACTTGAAAAGTTCACGCAGTACGTCGAGCTCCAACAGCCGGAGTTCACGATAGGCGATAACGAGAAAGTTGCCGCAGCCGCAGGCGGGGTCGAGGACGCGGATGTTGCGGAGTTTTTCGTGGAAGTCCCCGAGGCGCTTGGAGTCGCGGCGAACGCGCTCGAACTCGGCGCGGAGCGAATCGAGGAAGAGCGGCTGGAGCGCTTTGAGAATGTTGGTTTCGCTGGTGTAGTGCGCGCCGAGGTTGCGGCGGGCCTTTTTGTCCATGATGGATTGGAAGAGCGCGCCGAAGATGGCCGGGGAGATGCGTGACCAATCGAGAGCGGTACATTCAAGGACCATTTCCCTCATGCGGCGGTCAAGCGCGGGCATGGAAGTCGTTTCTTCAAAAAGCTTGCCGTTGATGTAGCGGAAGGCGGCGATATGCTCGTCGAGGTTCTTCTGGCGGCGGTCTTCGGGCGTGTTGAGAGCTTGGAAGAGCTGGGCCAGCAATGGGCCGAGATCGGACCCGTCTTCCGATGTTCGCTGTTCGATCCACTCGCGAAACTGTTGGAGTTCGAAGATCGCATTGTCTTCCGCGAAGAGACAAAAGAGGGTGCGGACGAGGAAGAGTTCAAGGGCGTGGCCTTCGTATCCGGCGAGTCTTAGCAGATCGTGGAGCTTGCCGAGCTTTTCAGCGGCTTGTATGTTGACGGGATCCTGCTGGCCGAAGGAACGGGTTTGGTACCCGGCGATGAAACCGAAGCTGCGGATGTTCTTGTGCAGGTCTTCAAGTTTGAACTCAACCGGCTCAGCGTCTCCTTCGAGGTCGTAAAGGCGGAAGCGTGCGAAGTCGGAGACGATGACGAAGCGGGGCAGGTCGCGCTCCTTGAGTCCGTGAAAATAATCGGTGGCCTGATGGAAGGCGCGGTCGAGGTCAAGGCCTCGCGACTTATGCTCAACGAGGAGCACGCCCTTCCAGAGCAGGTCGATGTAGCCACCCTTGCCGTCGGATTTTACGACAGGTTTTTCGAAGGAGGCGATGCGGCGGCGCGTGATGCCAAAGACATTGAAAAACGCGTCCCAGAAGGTTTTGGCTTCTGCGGTCTCGGAGGCCTCATCTTTCCAGTCGCGGGAGAAGGCAACGGCACGGTCGCGAATTTCGTTCCAGGCTAGAGGCACCCGGTCAGTGTGTCACGCGGGAAGGACTTCGACAATAGCGGCACGCGTTATGGGACACCGGGTATGGTTACTTCGGAGATTGCAAACTGACCTGCTACGGCGAGACTAGTGGGCGGCCCACTCGATCTTGGTGAGGTCGATGCCTTCTTTGACCATCTCGTAGAGCGGCGAAAGCTCACGGAGTTTCGAGACGACGTCGATCAATTTGTCGGAGACGTAATCGACCTCTTCCTTCGTGTTGAATCGACCGAGGCCGAAGCGGATGGAGCTATGCGCGACATCGTCGCCGAGGCCGAGGGCTTTTAGCACATACGACGGCTCCAAAGTGGCCGAGGTGCAGGCCGAGCCGGAAGAGACCGCGATGTCGTTGATGCCCATCAGCAGCGACTCGCCTTCTACGTACACGAAGCTCATGTTGAGGTTGCCGGGAAGATGGTGCTCCATGTTGCCGTTGACGTGGACGTAGTCGAGCGCTTTCTCGAACTTGGCGCGCATGTAGTCGCGCAGCCCCTGCTCGCGTTTGCCTTCGGCTTCCATTTCGTTCATGGCGATTTCGCACGCCGCGCCCAGGCCGACAATGCCGGGGACGTTGAGCGTTCCGCTCCTCATGCCGCGCTCGTGGCCGCCTCCGTTGATCTGCTCGGAGATCTGGACGCGGGGGTTGCGTCGGCGAACATACAACGCGCCAACGCCTTTGGGGCCGTAGATTTTGTGGCCCGAGAGCGACAGCACGTCGATGTTATCTGCGATGACGTTGACGGGAATCTTGCCCACCGCCTGCACCGCATCCGTGTGGAAGAGCACGTTCTTCTCATGGCACAACGCGCCGATTTCGCGGACAGGCTGGATGACGCCGATCTCGTTGTTGGCGTACATGATGGTGACGAGGATGGTGTCCTTGTCGATGGCCCTGCGCAGGTCTTCGATATCGATGAGGCCGTCGGCCTGGACGGGAAGATACGTCACGCGGTAGCCGCCTTTTTCGAGGCGCTTGCAGGTGTCGAGCGTGGCCTTGTGCTCCGTGACCTGGGTGATGATGTGGTTGCCGCGCTCGCGGTACATTTCGGCGATGCCCTTGATGGCGAGGTTGTTCGACTCAGTGGCGCCGGAGGTGAAGATGATTTCTTTGGCGGTCGCGCCGATGAGTTTGGCGATCTGCTCGCGGGCCTTTTCGGTGGCCGCCTCGGCCTCCCAGCCGAAGCTGTGGTTGCGGCTGGCCGCGTTGCCGAAGATGCCCGTCAGGTAGGGCATCATGGCTTCAAGCACGCGCGGGTCGAGTGGCGTGGTCGCGTGGTTGTCCATGTAGATGGGCAGCTTGACGCCTGCGGGGAGTGGTTGGTTCGATTGGGTGACGTTCATTCCGATAGTTTCTGGCATGGTGTACTCCTGAACTTTTGTGGTGCGTTGTGAGGCGGGTTTCAATGAACTTAGAGCTTTAAAGTTTTCAGCCAAGAGGAAAAATTAGAGCCCGATGCTGACCAGCCCGCCCGCAACGGCGGCATGGTGCGCGGGATCGTTGGCCTCGGCTAAGTCCGAGATGCGGATGCCCGAGAGCAGGTCCTTGATGCTGTCGTTGACCTTACGCAACGGTTCTTTGATGGTGCAGGTGCCGTGCAGGTCGCAAGTGCCGTGAATGGTGATGCAACTGGTGATAAACAGCGGGCCGTCGATGGCGCGGATGACCTCAAAGGCGGTAATGTCGCGCGCGGGACGCGCCAACGCGTAGCCGCCGTTGGTGCCGACGTGCGAGACCAGCAGGCCGGCACGCGTGAGCGTCTGAAGAATCTTGGCCAGAAGCTGCGGCGGAATGTGGTATGCCTCGGCGATGTCCTTGGCGGACTGGGCGTGGGCGTCCGCCTGCTCGGCGAGGTATTTGAGGGCCATGAGGCCGTAGTCCGCTTTTTTGGTGAGCCTGAGCATGGGGTGATGGCCCGTCGGTCGCGCAAACCGCGCGTATTTTCGGCCATTCTCAGTGTACGGCGTGGGGATGCCCGAAGCAAGATGAGTGCGGCCAAGACTGACAAGTGGCGGCGAAGCGACTAAGATTCGGGAACCACCCGTGACCAGCCTCCGCCAATTTCGCGCCGCGCCCAATCTGCTAACCATGCTCCGGCTGTTTGTGTTGCCGTTCCTGGTCATCGAGATTCTGGATGGGCATTGGAAGCTCGCCTTTGCGCTGCTCTGGATTGCGGGCGTCTCGGACGGGCTAGACGGCTTGCTGGCGCGCTGGTTACAACAGAAAACGACGCTGGGTCTGTATCTCGACCCCATCGCGGACAAGCTCCTGATGAGCACGCTGTTCCTCGTGCTGATGCACGTCGGAGTCATACCGCGCTACGTGACGGTGCTGGTGTTCAGCCGCGACCTGGGCATCTTGCTGATCGCTACCTTGCTGTTCGCGACGGGCACGCTGCGCGACTTCCGCCCCAGCCTGCTGGGCAAGGCGAATACGCTGGTGCAGATTCTGGGGCTGCTGACGGTGATGACCTGCCAAGTCATGAGTGCCCCTCATCTGCCGGGCTTGAGGGACGTGCTGTTGAAGGCGATTGCGGTGATGGCGCCGGTGTCGGCGGCCGAATATGCGTGGATTGTTTTCAGACGGGTGCAGACGCCGCGAGCGGCCACGCCAGACGGGTAAAGTTGCGGCCACGCCGATGTTCGATTTACACTGGTAGAACGCATGAAGGCGCGTAGCTCAGTTGGTTAGAGCGCTACCTTGACACGGTAGAGGTCAGGAGTTCGAGTCTCCTCGTGCCTACCATATTTTCAATGACTTAGCAGCGACACGGCAAGCGCGTACGTCATAGGGGCTGCCGTTTGAGACTTCCCAGCCTGCTTAGACCCCCACCACCCCGGCCAGCCACAGGCAAAATCGCCGGGAGCCCCCGTCGAATCTCCGGGTCTACATACGAAATTGGGGTATACC
>JALYTE010000352.1 GCA_030854435.1 Acidobacteriota bacterium
GATTTAGGACTGTGACTCCATGCCGGACCAACAATTCATGGAATTGCTCGGGCGACTGAGCCACGATCCTCGGAACTACCACCAGCCGTCCGCCATAAAACAGCGCGCCCCAAATCTCCCACACTGAGAAATCGAACGCAAACGAATGAAACAGCGTCCACGTATCGGTGCCACTGAAGGAGAACCAGTGATCGGTCGCCGTAAACAGACGCGCCACATTGGCGTGCGTGATCATCACTCCCTTGGGACGGCCCGTGGTACCCGACGTATAGATCACATAAGCCGTGTTCCCGGGTTGCGCCAGCCGCTCCGGATTGCTGTCGGGCTGCTGCGCGATCGCTCCCCAGTCCATATCGAGACAAATGGTCACGCCGTGAGGAGCGTGCAATTCACACGCCAGCGACGCTTGCGTCACCAGTACTGGAACGCGCGCATCCTCCAGCATGAACGCCTGCCGTTGCGCTGGATAAGCCGGATCGACAGGGACGTAAGCGCCTCCAGCCTTCAAAATGCCAAGAATCCCCACCAGCATTTCGAGCGACCGCTCGAGACAGATGCCGACCAGCGTTTCCGGGCGCACTCCGAGCGTGCGCAGATGATGGGCAAGCTGGTTGGCGCGCCGGTTCAGCTCGCCGTATCTCATCTCGCGGTCTTCAAAGATCAAGGCCGTGCTGCCCGGTGTCCGAGCCGCCTGCTCCTCGAACGCCTCTGTAATCGTGAACACAGGATAAGAGGTGCCGGGATGGTTCCACTCCAACAACTGCTGGCGCTCTTCAGCGGCGGTGAGCAGCGGTAAGTGGCTTATAGCGGTCAGCGGGAGGGTCGTTGCGGCCTCCAGCAAGAGCAGGTAGTGGTCCAGCATTCGCTCGACCGTGGCTTGCTCGAACAGCGCCGTGCCATACTCGATCACGCCGCGGAAACTCTCCGGCGTGTCCACCACCGCGAGAAACAGATCGAACTTCGTTTTCAGCCGCCCCGCCCCGGTCGCCGTGATGGTAAGCCCCTCTAAAGCCGCCGTCTCGCGAGGGTTATTGTGCAGCGCGAACATCACCTGAAACAGCGGGTTGTAACTCAGGTTGCGTCCCGGTTGAAGATGCTCCACCAGCTTGTCGAACGGCATGTCCTGGTGCGCGTATGCATCCAGCGTGAAGCGCTTCACTTGGCCCAGCACGTCCAGAAAGCTCGCGTCCGGCTCGATCTTCGCGCGCATCACCAGGGTATTAGTGAAGAACCCGATCAGCCCTTCGAGTTCCAGCCGTTCGCGGTTCGCAATCGGCGAGCCCACCAGAATGTCGTGCTGCCCGCTGTACCGCGAGAGCAACACCTGAAACGCCGCCAGCAACACCATGAACGGCGTCGAGTTCGTCTCCCTGCACATCTTGCGCAGGTCCATCGTCAGTTTCTTGTCTAACGCAAACGGCACGGTGGCACCGTCCTGCGACGGGTTCGCCAGTCGAGGTCGGTCGGTCGGAAGTTCGAGCAGCGTCGGCGCTCCCTCCAGCGCGTCGCTCCAGAACGAGAGTTGATCGTCGAGCGCCTTGCCCGAAAGCTGCTCCCGCTGCCACGCTGCATAATCGCCATACTGTATGGGCAACTCGGACATGCCCGCCAACTCGCCCGATACACGCTCGCGGTAGAAGGCCGAGAACTCCCGCATCCAAACGCCCTTCGACCACCCATCGAAAACGATGTGGTGCGTGGTGAACAGCAGGATGTGTTCCTCCGCCGAGAGACGAAGAATCCTGTAGCGCCACAACGGCGCGACGGCCAGATCGAAAGCTGTATTGGCCTCCGCCAGCATCGACGCCTGCGCGGCGGCAGCGGGATCGCTGGCCGCGGCAAGGTCCTCAACGGTGATTTCGAATGCGCGATAAGGACGCACCACCTGCACAGGCTCGCCGCCGTGCACCTCGAACGATGTCCGCATCGTGTCATGCCGCTCGACGATCCGGTTCAACGCAAAAGTGGCGGCGGCAACATCCAGCGGACCGTTCAGCCGCAACGCGACCGGCACAAGATAGGAAGTCTGGCCGGGTTCGAGCTGTTGCAGGAACCAGAGCCTGCGTTGCGAGAAAGACGCAGGAAAGACATACGTCGTTTCAGAGTGCGTCGCCGTCGTCTCCGCCGGGCCCCGATCCATCGTTGCTTCCACAAAATCGGACTTCATATCGTCGTCGCTCAATCGAGATATCGTCTATTGCGTGCGCGCAGTTCAAGCCTGCCGCTCTTCACTTCAGCTTATTTTCGATGGGGCCGCAAAAGACACTCAGAAGGAACGAGAGCGCAACCTGTACTGGCCTGATTGACTGAAGCGTATTGACCTTAGGATACAAGGTTTTCGCCTTCACAGGCTGTCGGCAAACTATGTTTGCTTAAGGACGCGGGTTTACCCGTGCCATAAGTGCTGCATTTGTGTTAAGGCTTTAGCCGCTGAGGGCAATCTCCGGCGGAGGAGAGGGTCTCCGCGCAACCTGTTCAGCGGCGCGTTCCTTGGGCGTGTGAAACGCCGCCCGGACGCGGCGAGTCTGGTATGATTAGGGCTTGACCCGGAAGAAGTCGGCGGCGAAGTCCGCGCGTGCCTTCCACTCCCGCGCAAGTCCCCCTCAACGGGGCGGACGGCGAGCTTCTCGGAGTCCGGTTCGACATCAAGTTCAGATTTGGAGTTCA
>JALYTE010000374.1 GCA_030854435.1 Acidobacteriota bacterium
CCTCATCCGGCTTTAGAAAAGCGCGGTACTCCGAATCCCGTACAACCGCGATCACGTCCTCACGCGTGGCTGATTCCAAAGTCGAATCAGGACCTAGTACACGCAGATACCTCTCAACAATCTCAACACGTTCTTCGGGATGTCTCTGACACTCCGAATAGAGATTATGAAGGAATATCTGCGTCTTTGCCCCGTCCATTTCTACAATATCGATACCACCTTCCGGCGAAGCGATGATGTTTTTGTCTGGATTTCTTAACTCGAGGAGCTTCGTCACAAGCAGAAACAAGGAATCACGAGACAACGCGGGACGCTCCAAATGCTTCAGCGTTTCTGCAATCTCCACATTCACACGATCGCTAGTTATATCACTCATCGCCGCACCGCCAACCGCTTCTCCGCCAACCCCAACACACCATCCGCACACAGCGCCAGCAGCGCCGCCGGTACCGCCCCGGCCAGCACCAAGCCATTGTCAACCGACGCCACCCCTCGAAATATCAACTCCCCTAAACCGCCCGCTCCGATGGCCGCCGCAATCGTCGCCACGCCAACGCAAGTCACCGTTGCCGTCCTCAAACCGGCCAGAATGACGCTCGCCGCCATTGGCAACTCGACCTTGCGCAGCCGTTGCATTCCACTCATTCCCAGCGCGTTCGACACGTCGAGCAGTGCCGCATCCACGCTCCGAATCCCCGCATACGTGTTGCGCAGAATCGGCAGCAGCGCATAGCCGGTCAAGGCGACAATCGCCAGCCGAGCAGCCCGCTCACCCAACCACGGAACCGGCAATAGCAACCCAAACAGCGCCAGACTCGGAATCACCTGCAACACATTCGCGACCGCCAACACAGGCCGCGCCAACCCCTCGCGCCGGGTCAGCAATATCCCCAGCGGAATCCCAATCCCGGCCGCGAACAGCATCGCAAACCCGGTCAGCCACAGATGTTCAAACGTCAACCGCGCGATCTCCGCCCCATGCCGCCGCAGAAACTCACTCATCGGCCGAAACTCCCATGGTTGCTTTCGCTGTTGTTCTTGCTTTTCTCGCTGTCATTCCCGGAGGGAATCTGCTTGTCGTCACGCGAGAATCCGGGTGTCACGGACCGGGATTCTGGGACCCGATGCGTCGCCGCAACATATTTCCTTACGGCCTCAATCTCCGACTCCCGAACCTCACCCGCTGCCAAGTCCGCGACCACCCGTCCCTCCTCCAGCAGTACCACCCGGTCCGCAAGATACAGCGCCTCCTCCAGATCATGCGTAACGATCAGCGTGGTCTTTCCCAACCGCCGCAGCAGTTCGCGCAGCATGGTCTGCATCTCCGCGCGTGTCAGCGGGTCGAGCGCCCCAAACGGCTCGTCCATCAGCAGCACGCCCGGCTCCCCCGCCAGCGCCCTCGCCAATCCCGCGCGCTGCCGCTGCCCCCCGCTCAGTTGCCACGGATTGCGCGTCGCAAAGCCCTCACCCAATCCCACCAACTCCAGCATCTCCGCCGCTCGCCGGGCAATCGCAGCCCGAGACTGCCCACCCAACTCCAGCGCCATCCCCACATTGCGCTCAATGCTCATATGCGGGAACAAGCCCGTTTCCTGAATCACATACCCAATCCCACGCCGCAACACCGTGGGATCGACCCCCTTGGCATCCTGTCCACCGACCCGAACGCTCCCCGCCGTCGGCAGCACCAGAGCATTGACCATACGCAGGAGCGTCGTCTTCCCGGAGCCGCTCCGTCCCAGCAACGCCGTCGTCGTCCCGGCTTCCACACTCAGTGAAACGTCGCTTAAAATCCGACGGCCACCCGCGCCCTCTCGGTCGCCGAGCGTGAAGCTCACATTTGCGAACTCCACACCCTGGGTGGCCATCAAAACTCCAGTCCTCACCGAAATGGAATCGGGTGCCCATTCATATCGGCTTTATGCGATGAGTGGGGTTTGTGCTACCCCTCGACCGTCTCCAGAGCGCTCTCCGCTCCGCCCGTCGCCGCAGCCGCGCCCTTCACGCGCACCACCGTAATCTTGTCGAACCCTTCCTTGAACACAGGCGGCTTCAAGCGGTCGGCCATCGACCGCATCACCTCATCGGTCACGACGCGATCGCGCTTGGAGTTCCGCTCCAAACACACTTCAAGGGGCACATCGAAAAACACCGCATGTACCTCATAACCAAAGCTCTTGGCCATTTTGATCCACTGCCGTCGCTCGTGCGGCGACAAGTTCGTCGCATCGACATAGTTCCACGGCATCTTGGCGATCAACCGCGCCCGCAGCAAACTCCGCAGCGTACTGAACACCAACCCCTGATAGCGCTGGTCGGTGATGTCGTCGAACAGGATGGTGCGCAGCATGTCGCTCGAAAGCGGCTGCACCCCACGGCGCTTGTACCAAGTCGTCTTGCCCGACCCCGGCAGACCGATGGTCAACACCACATACCCGCGCGGCGACTTCGGCGAGATTGCGACCGGTGCCGCCGGAGGCTGACCGACCGACTCCGGCTGATGCTCGACGACCATCTTTTGAGCGCGAGTTGGCGCAGTCTTCTCAGCGCCAACGCCCGGCTGCAAACCATGCATCTCGGCCGTGACATCCGTTTGCGGGGGGGGCGACGGCTTCGCTACTGGCTCGGGATAATCCGGGCGCAACGGTGCCTGTTGATTGGTGGGGAGTTCCTGCCCACTCTTGCCGGTGGACTCGGAATCGTTGGGTCCACGCTTGGAACGTCTTCTCATGAGTTTTTCGCGCATCCAATCGCGCATATATCTGGTTTGTAACACACCGCTTCCCCACCCCGCAAAGTTCGCGCATCTGCGGCGGCACTCCTCGAGTTCCGCAACGGGCCTCGTTTGCCCCGAGTTGCGTCGCCCTGCTAACCTCAGAAAGCGGGGTCGCGCACTTCTCACTTGCGCCCCGCACACTTCATTTAGAGGTTTAACCGCACATGGCAGTCAAGGTAGGCATCAACGGCTTCGGCCGCATCGGACGCAACGTTTTCCGCACCGCGCTGGGCAACCCCGACATCGAATTCGTCGC
>JALYTE010000396.1 GCA_030854435.1 Acidobacteriota bacterium
CAGCAGGTGAAGGCGTTCTTTGAAGACGAGTGGGCGGCGTAAGGCCAGACGCCGCCGGAGCATCTGCTGGTGCTCTCGGGCGACGTCCCTCTGATCCGTCCGGAGACGATTCAGGCGGTCTGTGCAGCGCATTTGCAGGAAGCTGCGGCGATGACGATTCTGACCGCCGTGCCTCCCGACCCGACGGGCTACGGCCGTGTCCTCCGCAAGTCGCTAGGATCGGCGGAGGTGACCGCGATTGTCGAGCAAAAATCGCTACGATCCGACCAACTCGGCGCGCCGGAGATCAATTCGGGCATCTACTGTTTTCGCACCGCCGCCTTGTTCAAGCACCTCGATGCGCTTTCGACCGACAACGCGCACGGCGAGTTCTACCTGACCGACATCGCGGCCCTGCTGGTGGCCGAGGGCCAGCGCGTGATTGCGGTGCAGGCGGACAACATCGACGAGGTGCTCGGCGCGAACACCATCGCCGAAATGATGCACCTCGACGCGGCGATGCGTTTGAACACGGCGAAGAAGCTCATGGCGCTCGGCGTCACGATCTTCCGCCCCGAGACCTGCGTGATTGACGCCGAAGTCGAGGTCGGCGCGGACACCACCATAGAGCCTTACGTGCAACTGCTGGGCGCGACGAGGATCGGTTCGGAGTGCCGCGTGCGCTCCTACTCGGTGATCCAGAACTCCACGCTGGGCAACGGCGTGCTGGTGCGCAACGGCTGCATTCTCGACGAGGCGACGGTCGGCGACCACGCGCTTCTGGGGCCTTACGCCCACCTGCGGCCGGGCAGCGAGATTGGCGAAGCGGCGCACCTCGGCAACTTCGTCGAGACCAAGAACGTGACGATGGGGCGCGGCTCTAAAGCCAACCACCTCAGCTATCTCGGCGATGCCGTCATCGGCGCGGGCGTGAACATCGGCGCGGGCGCGATCACCTGCAACTATGACGGCGTGCATAAACATGCCACCACCATTGGCGACGGAGTCTTCGTCGGCTCGGACTCCACGCTCGTAGCCCCGCTGACTCTGGGAGAGGGGGCCTATGTCGCGGCCGGATCATGCATCACGGAAGACGTGGAAGCCGGCACGCTGGCCTTCGGGCGCAGCCGTCAGGTGAACAAACCCGGATGGATCGAAGGCAGAAGCAGAGCGAAAAAGTCTGCATCGAAGGTAGATGAGGCGCGGACATGAAGAAGCTGGATGCGGAAGAATTGAAGCAGGCGCTGCAAGCGGCTCCGGGCTGGGAGCTGGCCGGAGGAAAGCTGGAGCGGGAATGGACGTTCCCCGACTTCGTTGAGGCGATGAAGTTTGTAAACCGCGTGGCTGAAATCGCCGAAGAGGCCGACCACCATCCGGACATCGATGTCCGTTACAACCGCGTCAAGCTGGGGTTAGTGACGCATTCCGCGGGCGGCATCACAGCCAGGGACGCGACGATGGCCGCGCGGATGACGCGAGAGTTGTAGACCCGCAATCCCAAATATGGGATACTGCCATTGCCAAATATCCCATCCGTGGTATTCTCTGTCTACGCCTCCTAGCAGTTCAGGAAAGCGGAAGCTTTGCTCAAGCGGTTTTGCTTGAGTGCAGTTGCGTCACTGGCCTCCCGGCATGAGCAAAACACCGCTCATGCCGCCTTTTTTCTTAAGTGCTTCTTTTTTGAGAGGCCACGCTTGCAGAGGCCCGTTTTGGCGAGCACCGACCGAACCCCAAAACCATCTTCGCCGTTCGACGGAAGCATCTTCTTCCCCACTGCGATTGCGGCCTTGTTCTGCTGCGTGACGCTGGTGCAGGCGCACGTCAAGCTGCTCTGGGGCGACGAGTTTGTGACGTTCTGGATCGGCCGGCAGCGGTCGTTCGCTGGCATCTGGGGGGCGCTGGAGGCGGGCACCGATCCCAATCCTCCGCTGATGCACGTCCTGAACTGGTGGTCGACGAGTTTGCTCGGAACGGGACCAATCGCGATACGCCTGCCTTCGATCCTCGGAATGGGATTGGGGCTGGTCTGTCTGTGGGTGTTTCTGCGGCGAAGGTTTGCGCCCGTGTATGCGGCGGCGGGATGCCTGGCGCTGATGGCCACCCGCGGCTTCGACTACGCCTACGATGCGCGCTCCTACAGCCTGCTGATGGGCTTTGCGATGGCGGCGGTGCTGCTATGGTCGCTTTCGGTGGAGGCGCGAGGAGCGCGGCGGGTGGGTTTGCTGGTGGGGCTGGCGGTAGCTCTGGCGGCGGGACTTTCGAGCAACTACTATGGCGCGCTGGCGTTCTTTCCGATCGCGGTGGGGGAGTTGCGGTTGGGCTTTGCGACCAGTCCCGGAACGGAGAAGTGGCGGGTGGGAGCATGG
>JALYTE010000399.1 GCA_030854435.1 Acidobacteriota bacterium
GGCAAGGGCAAAAGCAAGAGAAGAAGCAGGTTCCCTGCGGGAATGACAGAAAGAAAGGCAAAGGCAAAGGCAACGGCAAGGGCAAGGGCAAAAGCAAAGGCAAAAGCAAAGGCAAAAGCAAAGGCAAAGGCAAAAGCAAAGGCAAAAGCCGATTCCCTGAGAAAATGACAGAATGAAAGCAGATGACCGACACGTTGAATCTGGAAACTGTATCGATTGCCACAGCCTGCGACGCCGTGCGGGAGGGTCGAGTCACGGCCGCGTCGCTCGCCGAGCGGCACTACGAGCGCATCGCCGCGCGTGATCCTGAGATTCACAGCTATCTCGCGCTGACCCGCGAGCGGGCCTTCGCGCAGGCCGAGAAGGTCGATGCAGCGGTGAAATCCGGCGCGAAGCTTGGACCGTTGGCGGGCGTTCCCATCGGCATCAAGGACGTGCTGGCGATGCGCGGCGCGCCTGCTACGGCAGGCTCGCTGATTTTGAAGGACTACCACCCGCCTTATGACGCGACCGTGGTGGCGAAGCTCGAAGCGGCGGGCGCGGTGCTGCTGGGCAAGCTGAATTGCGACGAGTTCGCGATGGGCTCGTCGAACGAAAACTCCGCGTACGGCCCGGTGCGAAATCCGCGCGCGCTCGACCGCGTTCCGGGCGGGTCGTCGGGCGGGTCTGCCGCATCGGTCGCGGCGGGATTTTGCGTGGCTTCGCTGGGCACCGACACCGGCGGCTCGATCCGCCAACCTGCGGCCTACTGCGGCGTCGTTGGCGTGCTGCCGACGTATGGCCGCGTGTCGCGCTATGGGTTGATTGCGTTCGCGTCGTCGCTCGATCGCGTGGGGCCGTTCACGCGTTCGGTCGCGGACGCGGCGACGATGCTGGGCGTGCTTGCAGGGCCGGACGCGCTGGACGCGACGTCGTCGCACGCCGCCCCTGCGGACTATTCCGCGGAGCTGTCGAAGCCTGTCTCAGGATTGCGGATCGGCGTGCCGGAAGAGTACTTCGGCGAAGGCCTCGACTCCGAAATTCGCGGGGCCATCGAGAAGTCTCTGGACGTTCTACGCGCGGCGGGGTGTACGGTCCACAAAGTCTCTCTGCCGCACACGCGCTATGCGATTCCGACCTACTACGTCATCGCAACGGCGGAGGCGTCGTCGAACCTTTCGCGCTTCGACGGCGTTCGTTTCGGCTTGCGTGCAGAGGGGTCGAACACTCTCGCCGCGATGTTCCGCAAGACCCGCGACCAGGGCTTTGGCGCGGAGGTGAAGCGGCGTATTCTGCTGGGGACCTACGTCCTTTCCGCTGGCTATTACGACGCGTACTACCGCAAGGCGCAACAGGTCCGCACGCTGCTGACGCGCGATTTCCTCGCGGCGTTCGAGCATGTGGACGCGCTGGTCGCGCCGGTCACGCCGTCTTCTGCGTTCAAGCTGGGCGAGAAAACCGACGACCCGGTGAAGATGTATCTCGAAGACATCTTCTCCGTCGCCGCGTCGCTCGCCGGCATCTGCGGAATGAGCGTGCCCTGCGGCGAGACCAAAGCGGGCCTGCCGATCGGGGTGCAGATTATGGGCCGCCACTTCGACGAGGCGACGATGCTGCGTGTCGGCGCGGCCATTGAAGCGGCGCGGGGTTAGCAACCCACGAGTTCAAAATAGTTGTGCGCAACGATACGCTGCGACTCGCGTTTACCTCACTGTACGTCGATGCAAGAAGCAGTACAGGAGGCAAGTCATGAAGCTATCCAACGCGACAACGAAGCTTACGTGCATGAAGTCGAAAGCAGTCAGAGTCCTGGCGGCGGCAACGCTGGCGGGCGCAGTCCTCGCCGCGGCGGCACCGGCGGCGCAGGCCCAACATTTTGCGATTGGAGTCCAACTCGGCGGACCGCAGTATTATGCTCCGGCGCCCGCGTACTACGGGTATGCTCCGCGCTACGACGAGCATCGGCGCTTTGAAGAGGCGCGCGAGCGCGCAGCCTGGGAGCGGCAACAGGAGTTCCGCCGCCACGAACAGTTTGAGCGTGGCGACCGCTTCCGCAACGACCGCGACCGTGACGACTATCGCCGCTAAGCGCAACTGAAACGACGTTCCCCGAGACCGGCGCTCAATGCGCCGGCCTCGACGTTTGTGCGTCAGGCAAGCGGCTTGTAGTAGCGCCGCGATTCATTGGCGCACGCAAGGCAAAGCCGTTCACCGTCACGTTCGACGAAGCGGTCGAAGTTGACGCCTTCGCCGCAGCGTGCGCAGGCGAGACGTTCGCCTTTGTAACCTGGGAACTCGCTGCGCGGCAGTGGAACGGCGACCCATTGCTCGCCGAAAAGTTCATCGTCCGCAAGCTCGCGATAGGCGCGCATCTGTTGTGTGTTCTTCGGGAGTTCGGGATACAACTGGCCGGCACGGGACTTGGAACTTTCGAGCGCGACCACTCGCAGACCCTTGTACACGTCGTCGCCAAGCGACGCACTCAGATCAACGAACGTCGCGGCCATCTTGCCCCAATCGCGCAGTTTGAGCGCCCGCTTGCCGACGCGGCAGCCGGTCACGACGCCGATGGCATCGGTGGCGCAGCGGTCGATTTCGACGAAGGTGACGAGGCGCTTGCGGTCGGGACTGGTCTTGCTGCGCGGGTCGTCGATGCCCAACCGCGCGAGCGCGAGCATGGCCATGCGCACGCCGAGGACTTGGCCCGCGCATAGATGTCCGTGAGCGATTTCGGCCTCGCGCAATAGTTCGTCGAGCTTCGCTGTATCGACCATCCTCCGATGTTACTCCGCGTTCGTCGTTGCTTTTGCGCTTCCCTCTCACGCATCCTATGGGCATGGGAAGCGAGCGGCAGTGGTGGCAAACCGGCGTTATCTACCAGGTGTATCCGCGCAGCTTTCAAGATACGAATGGCGATGGCGTAGGCGACCTTCGCGGCATCGCGACGCGGCTCGACTATCTGGTCGCGCTCGGTGTCGACGCTGTATGGATATCGCCGTTCTATCCATCGCCGATGGCGGACTTCGGTTACGACGTTGCCGACTATACCGGGGTCGATCCGCTCTTTGGCACACTCGCGGATTTCGAAGCGCTCATCGCAGCAGCGCATAAGCGCGGTCTCAAACTCATCCTCGACTTCGTTCCGAATCACAGTTCGAATCAGCATCCCTGGTTTCTGGAATCGCGTTCTTCGCGTACCAATCCGAAGCGCGATTGGTATCTGTGGCGCGATCCGGCCAAGCCGGGCGACGATTGGAAACCCGCTCGGGAGCGCGTGCCGAACAACTGGATGTCGCACTTCGGCGGCTCGGCGTGGACGTTCGATGAGACGACACAGCAGTTTTACTATCACTCGTTTTTGCCGCAGCAGCCGGACCTCAACTGGCGCAACCCGGAGGTGCGCGAAGCGATGTATGGGGCGATGCGTTTCTGGCTGGATCGCGGGGTCGATGGGTTCCGGATGGACGTGCTCTGGCTGCTGATCAAGGACGCGGAGTTTCGCGACAACCCGCGCAATCCCGCGTGGCAGGAAGGCTGGCAAAGCATCGCGAGCGTGTTGCCCAAGCACACCGCCGACCAGCCCGAGACGCACCGGATTGTGCGTGAAATGCGCGCGGTGCTCGACGAGTATGCGGACCGCGGAAGCCGCGTGCTGATTGGCGAAATCTATCTGCCGCTGTCGGAACTGGTGCGCTACTATGGTGTCGAAGACGACACTGGAACGCCGCATCTCAATGGCGCGAATCTACCCTTCAACTTTCACCTCATTCAAACGCAGTGGCAAGCCGAAGCTATCGCAAATATCGTCCGCGAATATGAACGCCTGCTGCCGACCGGCGCGTGGCCGAACTATGTTCTCGGCAACCACGACCAGTCGCGGCTGGCCACTCGCATTGGCGCGGCGCAGGCGCGCGTGGCGGCGATGCTGCTGCTCACCCTGCGTGGAACGCCGACGGTTTATTACGGCGATGAACTTGGTATGGAAGACGTTCCCATCGCGCCCGATCAGGTGCAGGACCCGGCAGAAAAGAACGAACCCGGCAAAGGTCGAGGGCGCGATCCGGAGCGTTCGCCGATGCTGTGGGACGGTTCGGCCAACGCAGGGTTTTCATCGCCAGACGCGACGCCGTGGCTTCCGCTGATGGCGGAGCGTGCCAGCGTCAACGTCGCCGTGGAGGGCGTGGATCGGCGCTCGATGCTTTCGCTGTACCGTGCTCTGCTGGCGTTGCGACGCAAGTTCGCGGCGCTGCATTCGGGTGCGATTGCGGATGTTCGCGCGCACGAAGGCGTGCTCAGCTATACGCGGACGCTCGGCGAAGAGCGCTTTCAGATTCATCTTAATTTGACTTCGGAGCATCGTCAGGTTGCGACCGAACCCGGACATATTCTCTTCACCTCGCTGATGGATGGCGCAGGTTCGGAGGTGGGTTCGTCGATGGTGCTTGAAGGCGGCGAGGGCGCAATCGTTATGCTCGCTTAGCTGAGACGGGCAGAGCGGGGTTATTCTGGCATTGTCATGGAAGAGTTTCGAGTCACACGCGACGGCCAGACCTTCGGCCCCTATACCGAGGCCGACCTGCGCCAGTATCTCGCCAGCGGAAATATCGTCGAGACCGACCTGGTGCGCAGCAAAGACACTGACAAATGGGTGCCGCTCAAAAAGGTGATTCCGCGGTTGGACAAGTCCTCGGCGGCAACGGCGCGTTTGATGGCGCTGCGCATGGACCTGCCAGCGCCTCCGGACATTCCGTGGTGGATGGCGATGGTGCTGGAGGTTTTTACAGCCCTGACATTTTTTGTGGGGTGGGACGTGTTCGAAGCGGTGTGGCTGTACCGCGTGCAGCGAGGCAGCCGGGCGCTGCTTTACTACAGCATCGCGGCGCTGCTGTTCATTGTGAACTCGCAGGCGACGTATTCGATCGTGATGCACGATGTTTTTGGGCGGCCATCAGCCGACAACCCCCATGCCACGCTGCTGGGTATCGCGGCGTGGGGGATGCGCATCGTGGCGCGGTTCTCGATGAGGCACTCGTTGCTGGAGCACTTCAACAAGGTAGAACCGATAGGGTTGAAGCTGTCGTGGTGGAGGACGCTGCTGTTCGGCGGCTTGTACTTTCAGTACCACTTCAATCTCATCAACGAGATGAGGCGGGCGCGGGTCGCGATGACAGTCCGGGGCTAAAGCCTTTTTGCGTGATGATCGGATTCAGGGGCCTAAAGGCCCCTGCTCCCTCCGAAAGCGAGCAAGCGTCGAATGTCGGTGTAGAGATTTGTGGCACTATCGAAACCCATGTCCGAGAATCCGGACATGGGGCACCCCGCATCCTTGTTCGACAAGTTGCTTTAGCTTGCGGTGGTGGCGTGTTCGGGCGTGGCCGGAGTTGGAGCGGGGGAGCCGGGCTTGGCTTCGGCACCGGGCTTGCGGATGTCGATGCCGCCTTTGAAGAACGCGCCGTCCTCGATGGAAATGCGCGCTGCGACGACGTCGCCGGTGAGCGAGCCTTCGCTGCGAATGTCGACGCGGTCGGAGGCCTGTACGTTGCCGCGCACCTTGCCGAGGACGACAACTTCGCGGGCCATGATGTTGGCCGCGACCTGGCCGTTGCGGCCGACGGTGACGCGGTTGCCGGGGAGGTTGATGGCGCCTTCGATTTTGCCGTCGATGTAGAGCGATTCGGAGCCGGAGACTTCGCCTTTGATGACGAGGCTTTTGCCGATGGTGGCCTGTTCGCCGGCGGGGACGGCCCCGGCGGCGGGGGTGGCAGCGGCGCGCGAGGGGTCAAAACCCGGGGTGGTGGGAGAGGCGGGGCGCGCGGGCTCGGGGGTGGGCGTTCCGCCTGCGGGCTGATTGGGTTTCCACATAAGTCGATATTTCCTTTCAGGTTCGTGTTGCTGGGGGCTTGGTTCGCGGTCACATCGTGTGTCGAGTGTGGTGACGACGGCAATCGTTCTCTGGTCAACGATACTCCTTCGCCCGCAGGAGGATTCGTCATGTCGATGGTGCCCGCGCCTGGATTGATACTCCCTGTGAGTCCCCTGTGGAACACGCATTGGCCTGACCAATTTCGTGCGGGTGTGTAGGAGAGCCAATGCCCCGGGGCTAAAGCCCAATCTTCGCCTGGCCTAAATGTCCGGGCTGAAGCCCGGACCTACCTCCGAAGCGATGGCAAAGCAACACCTGTGGACCTAACTCCGAAGCAAAGGCAAAGCAGTACCTGTAGACCTACCTCCGAAGTGAAGGCAAAGCAGTACCTTTAGACCTACCTCCGAAGTGAAGACAAAGCAGTACCTGTAGACCTACCTCCGAAGTGAAGACAAAGCAACACCTTTGGACCTAACTCCGAAGCAAAGGCAAAGGAGCACCTGTGGACCTAACTCAGAAGCAAAGGCAAAGAAGCTATACATCCGTAGTAAATCTCCTATAGTCTCGTCTGCAATGCAGATTCTTCGTTCGGCTATTGTGCCCCTGCTGTTGTCGAGCCTCGCGCTCGCGGCCGTTGCCGCCCCGAAATCCCATACCGTAACGCTGGGCGCGGCGCGTAAAGTGCCCTACACGCCGCCCGAGGCGACGGCCGAAGATCGCGCCGGAGAAGCGACCACATTGCGTGTTCGCCCTCTGTTGGTCGACGGCCTGCAACGCGAGTGGACGGTAGGCGATTTGCACGAAGTGACCGACCGCAGCTTCACGATTCGCCGCGCGTTGCGTTTGAACGACGCGCTGCCCGGTGAGCCGGCGCGCTGGAGTTGGCAGCCCGGGCCGTGGCTCCAGGTGGACCGTGTCACGGGCCACGTTATCGCGTTGCACCTGCCGGCGTTCGATGCTGGCGTGTCCGATGTGGGCTGGTTTCGCGACTACGCCGCCTATTGCGGCATTGCCACGACGGCGAAGGGTGGGCTGGTCGCCGTGGTGGCCCAACTGGGTGCGCGCAAGGCCGTTGTCGAGAAGCTCATCGGCAAATGGCCTCCGCTTGTGCCCGTGCATCCGGCGTGCGGGCCAGTGCATTGGCAGCGAGCGCCGATGCGAGCGACGCTGCAACCCACCGGGGGAGATGCGATTACGTTCGAAGTGGTTGGGACAAGCTCGTTGATCGAAGAAGGGGACAGCGAGGGCCAGCCTTAGCCGCACCCACTACATGGTCGAAACCCATGTCCGAGAACCCGGACCCATTCGACAAGCTCAGGGCGGGCTGCGGGCACCCCGCACCGTTGCTCGATATACCATCGCCGTTGTGGCTCTATACGTTGTGGCGTTGTGCTAAGATTCGCTGCAAAGCAGCCATTTATAGTTCCGTAAATCGGCGATTTACCGCAAGAGGCAAAGAGACTTATGGCCGAACAGGATTGGCTGGCTCCGGCCACCGCGCCCGCTTCATCTTCGTACGACAACCTCACTCCAGCGCCGGGCATGGGAGCGCCCGCCTACGAGCTGCGTCCGCTGACGCTAGGCGAGTTGCTGGATCGCACGTTCTCGCTTTACCGGTCGCGCTTCTGGCTGTTCGCGGGAATTGCGTCGGTGGCGGCGGTGGTTGAACTGATTGCCGCCGGGACTGGACGGATTCTGCTGCATCATTACACCAGCAACCCGGCGACGATCGTTACGGGCGGTCTCGCGGTCGCCTATGGGGCGGGCTTGATTTACTTTTTTATCTATTGCGTGACGCAGGCCGCGACTTGCTTTGCGATGTCGGAGGTGTATCTGGGGCGGCCGACTTCGATTGGCGCGTCGCTGCGCGCGGTGCGGGCGAAGTGGTATGCGTGGATCGGGATTGCGATGTGGCAATCGTGGAGCTTGATGTGGGTGCCCCTGATGCTGCTGATTCCTTTACTGGCGATCGTTGGCCTGCGTTCCACAGGAGGAGCAACCATCGCTGGGGTGGTATGGGTGATCCTATTGTTCTTCGGGTTGGTGGGCGCTCTGGTCTACGGATTCATCGCCTACATCCGCAACTCGCTCGCCATCCCCGCGAAGGTCGTGGAAGGCCTGACGGTGCGCAAGGCGATGCGCCGCAGCAAGACGCTGGCGAACGGTGCGAAGG
>JALYTE010000412.1 GCA_030854435.1 Acidobacteriota bacterium
GCTCTGCACGATGCGCTACATAAGGTGGAACAGCAGGCGATCAAGAATAAAGACCGGTTCGACACGATTGCGCGGCACGCGAAAATGCCGGTCGTGGAGACGGTTTAGAACGGTTTCTCTTGTGGAAGAGATTGAGGACGCGACGGTGTTTGTGTTCTATATCCCCACTCATCGCGCCAAGTGCCGCGCGATGAGTGGGGCACCTCGCCGCGATGTCGGCCGCGAAATGCGGGTCTCTTCACGGAGCTTTCGCAAAAGGCGCGAAAGCTCCGGTCGAGATGACAATTTTCATAAGGGTGCGGTGTTGGTGTTCGTGTCCTACGCGACCCCCCGCGCCGCAGCGCGCCAATTGCCGCGCGATGGATGGGCACCGAGCGTCTTTGCGCAATCTATTGGTTTTCCTCCTTGTTGCCGATAGAGCTTGCGAGGCGGTGAGGAATGCTCGAAGTTCTGTCTGCTGAAATGCATTGCATGGGCCGGTGCAAGCCGGCGGAGCACGATCTGTTCGATGAAGCGCCGGTGGCGATGGCGGTCACTTTTTGCGGGCGTCTGCTGCGGGTGAATCGGGAGTTTACGCGGTTGTTCGGATTTGAGGCAGGAGATTGCGTCGGTCGGGATATCGATGCTCTGCTGCTGCCTGACGACCGCGCGCATGAGAATGATATTTTGCGGGACACGGTCGCGACCGAGGGCCGGGCTTGTATGGAAACCATGCGGCGGACGGCCGAAGGCGTTGCCGTTGCCGTTTCAGTCCTGATCGCGCCGCTGGCCTTGAGCGGAACGGCGACGGGGTTGTTCCATATCTTCCGCGATATTCGTGGGCAGAAGGAGCAGGAGGCGCGGCTGCAATACTGCGCGACGCACGATGCGCTGACGGGGCTTCCCAACCGGGCACTTTTTCTCGACCGTTTACGCCTGACGCTGGCGCGGTTGCAGCGGCGACCGGAGCGGTCGTTTGCGGTGATGCTGCTCGATCTTGATTTTGGCGCATACGACACGTTGGGGCACGTCGAACGCGATGCGGCGCTGCTGGAGATGACGCGGCGTCTCCATGATCGCGTGAGACCGCAGGACACCGTTGCGCGATTTGGCGGCGACGTGTTTGCGCTGCTGCTGGATGAGGCTGGGCGGCGCGAAGACGTCGACAACATCGCCGACCGTCTGCGCGAAACCGTGCAGGAGCAGATGATGTTGGCGAGTCGACAGGTCGCGATGTCCGCGAACATCGGAATCGTTCTGGTCACGTCGGCGTACGAATGCGGCGATGACGTAGTTGGGGCAGCGCATCTGGCGCTGGCGAGGGCCAAGGCCGGCGGCAAGGCGAGACATGCATTTGCCGCTGCGCCGCATGTCGGCGGTGCTACGATGCTGCCATGCCCCCCAAGCGCAAGAAGCCCGCAACCGGCGTAAGCCCTACCGGGCACGCGACCCACGAACTGGTGATCCTGACCGGGATGTCGGGGTCGGGAAAGGCTTCGGCGCTGAAGGCGTTCGAGGACCTCGGGTTCTACTCTGTCGATAATTTGCCACTGGAATTGATCGAGCGGTTCGCCGATCTGGTGGCGCAATCGGCGGAAATTTCGCGCGCGGCTCTGGTGGTCGATGTGCGCGAGGGGATGCGGCTGGACCGGTTTCCGGCGATCCTGAAAAAAGTCCGCAAGGCGCTGAAGACGCGCGTGCTGTTTCTGGAGGCGAGCGAAGAGGCGATCGTGCGGCGCTTCTCGGAGACGCGGAGGCCGCATCCGCTGGGGCGGGGTGAGACGGTGATTTCGTCCATCCGCGCCGAGAGCAAACGGCTCGATCCAGTGCGCAAAGTCGCGGACATTCTGCTCGACACGACGCGCATGAACGTACACGACCTGCGCGCGCACGTGGTGGCGCAGTTTGAGCGCGGAGGGGGCAAGAACGACCACAATCTGACGATTTCCGTGGCGAGTTTTGGATTTAAAAACGGCGCTCCGACCGATGCGGACATGGTGTTCGACGTGAGGTTTCTGCCCAATCCGCATTTTGTTCCGGAGCTTCGCAAGCTGACCGGAAAAGATACGAAGGTGGTTAAGTATGTCGCGAAGTTTCCGCAGACCCAGGAGTTTCTCGACAAGGCGGCCGACATGCTGACGTTCCTGCTGCCGCACTACATCAAGGAAGGCAAGAGCTATTTGACGGTGGCGATCGGTTGCACCGGAGGGCAGCATCGGTCGGTGATGATCGCGGAGGAGTTGAAGAAGCGGTTGAGCGCTGCGGGGTATCGGGTGAAGACCGAGCACCGGGATCTGCCGCGATGAAGCGTGATGTGGGCAAAGTGCGGGCGACCTAGAAGGTGAGAAGCCGGTCGAAAAATGCGCGGTAGCGTTTCATGGCCTGGCGCAGGTCTTCAGTGTTGACGTCGTCGCCGCGGTCCCACTGCTTCTCCAGCCCTTCGCGCTCGGAGGCGAACTGTTCTGCGATGCGCTTGACGACGTTTGCGACGAGACTGTCAGCCTGTTCAACGGCCGCGCGCGGTTCATCGACAAAGGAGGTTTGAACCTGGTCCCAGCGGGCGCGGTAGTTGTGGAGTTCGTCTTCGGGGAAGAGTGGATTAGGTTGAGCTTGTTTGCTCAGTGTGGTCGCCGGATCGTTGTGGCCGTTGCGCGTCTCGGTAGCCCCTTCGCGAGCGTCAGCGGCCGCTTCGTCGGCCTGATCTACATGTGTCTGTGGTGGGTTGAGAATATCGGCGGTGGTAAGGGTGTCGTCGTTATGCGGATCGTTCATGGAGGACTCCTGTCGTCGCGTTTTTTGGGGTTTCGAGCAGCTCGTCAAAGAGAGATCTGTAGTG
>JALYTE010000424.1 GCA_030854435.1 Acidobacteriota bacterium
CGCGCAGTACGATGTGTTGACGACGGTGCAGAAACGCCCCGTCGCATCGACCTCCGACAATTCCACCATGCTTCAGGAGGCAGCAACCCCCGCATGAGCTACGCCAACATCCTGTTCGACATCTCCGGCGGCATCGCGCGCCTCACGCTCAATCGCCCCGACAAACTCAACAGCTTCACCGCCGCGATGCACGAAGAAGTACGCGAGGCCGTCGCTCGCGTGGGCACGGAAACCGGAGTACGCGTGCTTCTGCTCACCGGCGCGGGGCGCGGCTTCTGCGCCGGACAAGACCTCGCAGATCTCGGAGAAGGCCGCGTAGATCTCGGCCTACAGGTCGAACGTTACTACGCTCCACTCGTCCTCGCCCTGCGCGCGCTTCCCCTCCCCGTGGTCTGCGCGGTCAACGGCGTCGCCGCCGGAGCAGGCGCGAACCTCGCGCTCGCCTGCGATCTCGTCATCGCCAAAAAATCCGCCAGCTTCATTCAATCCTTCGCCAAGCTGGGTTTGATTCCCGACACCGGAGGCACCTATCTGCTGCCTCGCATTGTCGGGACAGCGCGCGCCATGGGACTCGCTCTGCTCGGCGACAAACTCCCTGCCGAACAAGCCGCGCAGTGGGGCCTGATTTGGAAGTGTTACGACGACGAGGTCTTCGTCGCTGAAGTTGAAAAGCTGCTCGCCCATCTCGCCGCCGCACCAACCCTCGGCCTCGCACGCACCAAGCAGGCAATATACGCCAGCGACGCGGCCACCCTCCCCGAACAGCTTATGGTCGAACGCGATGCCATGCGCGACCTCGGCTACAGCGAGGACTACCGCGAAGGCGTCGAAGCCTTCCTGAACAAACGCGCGCCGGTGTTCCATGGCCGCTAACGCCACAAGTTCTTCCCTCGCGCTGTCCGCCGACATCGATGTCGGCGTCGTCGGCGCAGGCGCGATGGGCGCGGGAATCGCACAGGTTGCGGCCCTTGCCGGCCATCGCGTGCGCCTGTTCGACACCCGCACCGGGGCCGCGCAGGCTGCGGTCGAAAGCATCGTCGCAATTATCCAAAAGCTCCTCGCCAAAGGTCGCGTCACCGAAGCGCAATCGGCGGCAGTTCGCAACGGCTTGAGCGCCATCGACTCACTCACCGAGTTCGCCAACTGCGGCCTTATCATCGAAGCCATCGTCGAAAACCTGGAAGCAAAGCGCACTCTCTTCCGCGGTCTCGAAGAGATCGTCGACGCCGAAGCGTTGCTCGCGACCAACACCTCCTCCATCTCGATCACCTCTATCGCCTCCGGTCTGCGTCATCCTGCGCGCGTGCTGGGCATGCACTTCTTCAACCCCGCACCGCTGATGCCTCTGGTCGAAATCGTCTCGGGCACGAATACAACTCAAGCCGCCGCCGAAACGCTCCACGCCACGGCCACGCAATGGGGCAAAGTACCCGTCTACGCGCGCTCCTCGCCCGGCTTCATCGTCAACCGCGTCGCTCGCCCGTTTTACGCCGAAGCATTGCGCGTCCTCAACGAGCGCGCCTCCGACTGCGCCACCATCGACGCGGTCCTGCGCGAGTCGGGCGGCTTCCGCATGGGGCCGTTCGAGCTAATGGACCTCATCGGCAACGACGTAAACTACGCCGTCACCCGCTCGGTGTTCGACGCCTTCTACGCCGACCCGCGCTTCACGCCGTCGCTGCTGCAATTGGAACTCGTCGAAGCAGGATTTCTCGGACGCAAGACCGGCCGAGGCTTCTATATCTACGGCGACAACGCGCCGCCGATCGTGCCGCGCACATTCGATCCCGCGCCCACACCCACGCAGATTCGCCTCTTCGGCAGCAACGCATTCACCAACGCTCTCGCGGAACGCCTGACCCACGCGTCCCAAACCTTCGAGCGCGCGAACACTCACAGCGATGGCCGTCTCGCCGAATGCGATGCCTGCGCAATTTACGCCACGGACGGACGCACTGCGACCGCTCACGCCGCAGCCAACAGCATCGCCAACACTGTCCTCCTCGATCTCGCGCTCGACTACGATAAAGCCACGCGACTTGCGATTACCCCAGCAGACCAGAGCGATGAACACGCGCTAACCGGCGCAGCAGGGCTCCTGCAAGCCGCTGGATACGCCGTCTCCAGCATCGACGACATTCCCGGTATGATCGTCCTGCGCACGGTCGCGATGCTCGCCAACGAAGCCGCCGACGCCGTCAACCACGGCGTATGCAGCGCCGCCGACTGCGACCTCGCCATGCGCAAAGGCGTCAACTATCCCAAAGGGCCACTCGAATGGGCCGACTTCCTCGGCCTCGCGACCATCGTCACCGCGCTCGAAAATATCGGCAACGCCTACGGTGAAGACCGCTACCGCATCTCCCCTCTGCTGCGCCGCAAAGCTTTGTCCAATGCAAGTTTTAGCGAGAGGATCACATCATGAACACCGCCTACATCTGCGACGCCATTCGCACTCCCTTCGGACGCTACGGCGGCGCGCTCGCCAGCGTGCGCGCGGACGATCTCGCCGCGCTTCCGCTCAAAGCGCTAATCGAACGCAACACGAGCGTCGATTGGGCCGCGGTCGACGACCTCATCTACGGCTGCGCCAACCAGGCCGGAGAAGACAATCGCAACGTCGCCCGCATGGCCGTCCTGCTGGCCGGGCTTCCCGTCGACGTGCCCGCCACCACCGTCAACCGTCTCTGCGGTTCGAGCATGGACGCCATCGCCATGGCCTCGCGCGCCATCAAATGCGGAGAGGGCGATCTCCTCATCGCTGGCGGCATCGAAAGCATGACTCGCGCGCCCTTCGTCATGGCCAAATCAGAAAGCGCCTTCGCGCGCGCCGCGAAAATCGAAGACACCACCCTCGGCTGGCGCTTCATCAATCCCGCCCTCAAAGCGCAGTATGGCATCGACTCCATGCCCGAGACCGGCGAAAATGTCGCCGAGCAGTTCAGCATCTCGCGCGACGATCAGGACATCTTCGCCGCGCGCAGCCAACAGTTGTGGGCAGCCGCCAACGCGCGCGGCTTCTTCGCGAGCCAACTCCTTCCTGTGACGATCCATCGCCCCAAAAACGAGACGCACATAATGACCGTTGACGAACAACCGCGCCCCGACACCAAAGTCGAGGTTCTCGCCAAGCTCAGACCCGTCGTAAAGCCCAACGGCACCGTCACAGCCGGCAATGCCTCGACACTCAACGACGGTGCCGCCGCCGTACTGATCGCATCCGAAGCCGGCCTCAAACGACACGGCTTGAAACCCCGCGCGCGCATCGTGGCCGCCGCCGCCGCTGGCATCGCGCCACGCATCATGGGTTTTGCACCCGCGCTCGCCGTCCCCAAAGTCCTCGCTCGCGCCGGACTCACCCTCGCGCAAATGGACACCATCGAATTGAACGAAGCTTTCGCCGCTCAGGCCCTGGCCGTCACTCGCGACCTCGGACTCGCCGACGACGACCCCCGCCTCAACCCCAACGGCGGCGCCATCGCCATCGGCCATCCGCTCGGAGCCTCCGGCGCGCGCCTCGTCATCACCGCGCTCAACCAGCTCGAAGCGATCAACGGCCGCTACGCCCTCTGTACGATGTGCATCGGCGTGGGCCAGGCGGTCGCGCTCATCATCGAACGCACCTAGCCGCACATTGCTTTTCTTGTTTGTCATCCCGTAGGAACCTGCTCTTGCAGTTGCTTTTGTTTTTCTTTCTGTCATTCCCGCAGGGAACCTGCTTCTGCTTTTGTCGTTGCAGTTGCTTTTGTCTTTCTTTCTGTCATTCCCGCAGGGAACCTGCTTCCGCTTTTTGGAGAGTTGCTGTCACAATGAACACCTACGAATTTGAAGGCATCATCCCGGTCGTCGACGAAACCGCCTACGTCCATCCCACCGCCGTGCTCATCGGCGACGTGATCGTAGGCCCGCGCTGTTACGTCGGCGCAAACGCTGTGCTGCGCGGCGACTTCGGCCGCCTCGCCCTCCACGCAGGCAGCAACCTGCAAGACACCTGCGTCATGCACGGCTTCCCCAACTGCGACACCATTATCGAAATCGACGGCCACGTCGGCCACGGTGCGGTCCTCCACGGCTGCCGCATCGGCCGCAACGCGATGATTGGCATGAACGCCGTCATCATGGACAACGCCGTCATCGGTGCAGACAGCATCGTCGCCGCGCTCGCGTTTGTAAAAGCCGACATGCAAGTGCCACCCCGCAGCCTGGTCGCAGGCGTTCCCGGCAAGGTGCTGCGCGAACTCACTCAGCAAGAAATCGACTGGAAGACGACCGGTACCGCGGTCTATCAAGACCTCGCCGCGCGCAGCCTGGCAACTCTGCGGCCCGTCGCGCCCTTGCGTGCGGCTGAACCCAATCGTCGCCGTCTCGGCCCCATCGCCGGCCTCGACCCCCTCTTCAAGCTCAACCGCAAAACAGAATAGACCGAACAAACCCTCAATGTGAAAGCAGCACAAAGGACCCAATGCCTGCAACTGAACAGCACCATCAGCTACTCCCGGCCACGCATCTCGACCGTGTCGGATTTTCCGACATCGTTTCCATCCGCAACAAGGTCACTGAACTTCGCGCTGCGGGCAAGCCGGTCTACGGCTTCCACGGCGGCGAGCCGGACTTTGAAACGCCACAGCCTATCAAGGACGCGATGGCCGAATCTCTAAGACGCAATCAAACTCGCTACGCTCCGTCCTCCGGGATCGAACCTTTGCGCGAGGCCATCGCAAAAAAACTCAGGACATTCAACGGACTGGACGTCACTGCTGAAGACGTGCTCGTCACTGTTGGCGGAATGCAGGGCCTCGCCGCGGCATTTGAGGCGACCCTCGATCATGGCGACGAAATCCTGGTCTTCTCTCCCTATTGGACCCCGATCGGCGACCTGGTCCTCATGGTCGGCGCGCGTCCCGTACTC
>JALYTE010000429.1 GCA_030854435.1 Acidobacteriota bacterium
GGACGGCGGTGACGCGCCCGTCGAGGTACCAGCCGAGCGCTACCTTCTCGGAGGACGCCTCGGCGTGGATGTCGAGAAGGATCACTCTGGCGCCGGACTCCCGCTCGATCTGGGCGAGGAGCTCGTCGGCTTTGCGGAAGGGGTCGTCGCAGGAGGACATGAAGACGCGGCCCTGAAGATTGATGACGGCGTAGTTGGTGCCGTTGGGGAGCTGGCCCTGGTAGACGCCGAAGCCGGGCGTTTGGGCGGCGTAGTTCGCGGGGCGGAGGACACGGCGTCCGCGCGCGAGGGAGGCGGCGGGGACGGTCATGTACTCGAAGATTTCCTTCTTGTCCCAGATGTGGTTGCCAGTGGTTATGACGTGCGCGCCGAGGTCGAAGAGTTCTTCGGCAATGGAGGGCGTAATGCCGAAGCCACCGGCGGCGTTCTCACCATTGATGATGAGGAGGTCGACGGCGTGGGTTTCCATGAGCTGAGGGAGATGCTCGCGGACGATGTGGCGACCGGGCGCTCCGAAAATATCGCCGACGAAGAGAATGTTCACTCTTGGAGTTTAGCGTGGGAGCGGAGGAAGGACCTTGACGCAAAGTTCGCGAAGCAAGAACGCGAAGTTTCGCGGAGAAGGACGTAGACTTTCTGGATGGGCAAAGCGATCAATTTGCAGAGCAATTATCCGGTGCTGGCGCAGCAGGATGCGGAGTGGAATCGGCTGCTGCACAGTGCCGTGGATCGGTTTGCGCCCGAGTCCTTGCGGCTGTCTGCGTTTGGCGGCAGCGTGGAGAATCGGCGGCTGGCTGCGGTATGGCTGGAGATGCCGATGGAGCGCGTGTTGATTGCCGAAGCCGGGCATCATGCGCTGATTGCGAGCTTGATGGGCGCGGGGTTGGCAGGCAAGACCGTGGCGGTCGAAGCGCTGACGTATCCGTGGTTTGTAAAGCAGGCGCAGATGCTGGGAATGCGCGTGGCACCGGTGGCGATGGATGGCGAATGTATGCGGCCTGAGGCGTTGCGCGCTGTGTGTGAGCGCGAAAAGGTGGCGGCGATTTATACCATGCCGACGATGCACAATCCGACCGGTGCTGTGGCGTCGCTGGCACGGCGGCAGGCGATGTTGGAGGTGGCGCGCGAGTTCGACCTGGTGATGATCGAGGACGGGGCGTATGGGTTTCTGGTGGCCGACGAGCCGACCCGATACGTCGTGTTGGCCCCAGAGCGGGCGTTCTATGTGGAGGCGTTGTCCAAGCGCGCGGTGCCGGGGTTGCGGACTGCGTTTCTGGTTGCACCAGCCGCGTTTGCGGCTGAGGCTGAAGTGGCATTGCGGGTGACCACCAGTGGGAGTTCGACGCTGCTGGCGAGTCTTGGATGTGCGATGGCGGCGGATGGCTCGCTGGCCCGGGTGATTCAGGCCAAGCGGATCGAGGGTGAGGCGCGGCGGTTGAAGGCGGAGAGAATGCTGGCGGGGTTGGAGATAATGTCGGGGCCGAATACTTGGCATCTCTGGGTGACTTTGCCGGAAGGGCTTACTGCAGAATCGGTGGAGAGGGCATGTGAGGCGCGGGGAGTGCTGGTGACGGGCGCCCAGTGGTTTGCGGCTCCGGGTACTGAGGTGCCGAAGGCGGCGAGAGTGGGATTGGGTGGGGAGACGGAGTGGGAACGGGTGGAGGAGGGGTTGAGGGTGTTTGCGGAGGTTGTGCGGGGGTGATGGCGCGTAGTCGCGTCCAAAGTTTTCTGAACAATTTTCTTTCTGTCATTCCCAACTGAGCTTGTGGCTCCCCTTTTTATTTCTGGGGGAGGGAAGCGATGTTGCCGGTGGGAGTGCTGCCGGGCTTTGCGGCGGGGGCATATTTGCTGGCGCATTTGGCTTGAAGTTGTGTAGCGTGGAAGACGCCGTCGCGGCCGTAAGTGCCGATGGCGAGAGCCTGAGCGTCGTCCTTGAAGGTGTCGGGCGGAGGCTCCGCGCCCTGGTAGTTGACGCGCAGGGTCTTGCCTTGTTCGAGCAGCGTGAAGGTGGCGTTGGTGCCGACATGGTTGATGCTTCCAGGCGCTACGTTTCCAGCCACGCGGAGGTGGCGCGTGTAGGCCTTGTTGCCCATGGCTTGAAGTTCGGTGATGGTGACGTAGTAGCTCTTGTTCTCGCCCGCGGCGGAGATGGCGAGCCACGCGACTACGCCGACGACGACCAAGGCGGCGACAATGAACTTGGTGGGCTTGGAGTTTTTCACGGAATCAGTGTAACCGATTTTTGGAGCGAGTGGAGAGAGGCCCCACCCAACGCAAAAAGCGCGATTAATGGGGTACCCGAATTCGTGGCGATACTGTCAGTCGAAAGTGATGTCGATGGTGATGCGGCGTTCGCTGCTGATGCGGGCGAGTTCGAGGATGCGGATGGTGCGGTAGCCGTCTTCGGCGGGAATGGCGAGCGGGGTGGTGCCCAGGATGGCGTCGCGGACGTTTACATAGAACTGGCGGTAGTCGCCGGTTTCAGTGGGGTAAGGGGCGCGGATGAGGTGGGTCGGGTCGCTGGGGTTGGGCGCGTGGGTGAGAGTGCCCCAGGCGGATTTGGGTTCAGGGAGCCAGGGGGTTGGAGCGTCGAGCGGAGGAACTTTGGCGCCGTTGTGGAGGGCGGGTTCCTGGGGGTCGATGCCGCGTTTAGTGTAGCTGCCGTGGGTGCCGTGGACGGTAAAGCGCGGGGCGGGTTCGGCGGCCAGCATGGTGGCGTGGCAGGTGTAGCGGACGTAGCGGTTGTCGGCGCTGCCGCCATAGTCGAGGACGAGGATGAAGGCGTCTTCGATGGCGGTCTCGTCGCGGTCGGAGCGCACGCTGGCGGTGACAGAGGCGGGCGGGCCGAAGAGCGCGAGCGCCTGATCGACGAGGTGCGGGCCGAGGTCGAAGAGCAGGCCGTTGGCGGGGCCGCTCGATTCTTTCCAGGTGTTGGCGCGCTGGATGGGGCGGAAGCGGTCGAGGTGCGACTCAATGGTGACGATGCGGCCGAGGACGGATTCGGCGCGCAGCTTGCGGACGGTGAGGAAGTCGCCGTCGTAGCGGCGGTTGTGGAAGGGGGCGAGGATTTTGCCAGCGTGTTTCGCGATGTCGATGAGGGAACGCGCCTGGGCGCTGGTGGTGGTGAAAGGCTTGTCGAGGACGACGTGCTTGCCCGCTTGGAGAGCGCGCGCGGCGAGGTCGAAGTGCGTGTCATTGGGCGTGGCGACGATGATGAGGTCGAGGTTGGGATCGTTGAACGCCTCATCGGCTGAGCGCAGGATGCGGGCGTCGGGATAAGCGGCGGAGGCTTCGTCGCCGCGACGCTGGACGATGGTGGTGAGTTCGAAGCCCGGGACGGCGGAGATGAACGGACAATGAAATATTTTGCCGGCGAGACCGAAGCCGAGGACCGCGGTGCGGATGGGAGCGCTCATGGTGAATATGTTACGGGAGTCGCGCTAGGGCAGACTATCAAAGGCCGCCTGGACGGTGGGGAAGATGGCGAGGACCTTGTCCACTCTGCTGACTTCGAAGAGCGTCATGATTCTGGGGCAGACGCCAGTGAGCGCGAGGCGGCGACCCGCTTTTTCAGACGAGACGTAGTGGTTGAGCAGGAGGCCGAGGCCGGCGGAGTCCATGTAGGGGACGTTGGTCATGTCGATGATTAGAGTGGCGGGCTTGAGGGCGCGGAAGTAGTCCTGGAAGCCGAAGAGATTGCTGAGGGTCACGGGGCCGTCGAGTTGGAGGACGAGTTGTCCTTCGCGGGGGCCGTCGTGCGAGGTGTAGGTCAATTCTCTGTCGAGCATATTGGGGGAGTATAGAACGGGGTTTTGTTACAGCGGGGTGAAATTCATCGGCGGCGGAGGACGGGGTCCGTGGCCCGGGCGAAATACGGGGCCCTTCACTCCGCTCAGGATGATGGCGAGAAACAAGCAACAGCAACAGCTAAAGCCAAAGCAGATTCCCTTCGGGAATGACAGAAAGAAGAGCGACAGCAAAGCACTGTGACATCGCGAGTTGCTAGAGGCGGGTGGCGATTACTTCGAGGTATTGGTTGTGGATGAGAGTGTGGTCGGGTTCGGAGGCGACGTTGGCGCTGCGCCAAAGGGCTTCGAGGTCGGCGGCGAAGGCGGCTTGTCCGGCGGGGTCGAGGCGGTTGAAAGCCATCTGCGTAGGGCCGAAGTAGGTGCGGAAAAAATCGACTGAGCCGGCGGGAGAGAACGGCAGGTCGAAGTCGATGGGACGAACCTCAGTCCGCATGTCGGTGAAGTAAGGGGCCAGGCGTTCGCGCACTGTGGCGTCGTCGCCCCACAGTATCGGAGGAGGAATTCCGGGAGGCGGTGGGACGTGTTTGCTGCTGGCGCGAAACATCTGGCCGGTGAAGCTGGCCGGGTCCCAGTTGGCCATGGCGAGGAGGCCGCCGGGCTTCAAGACGCGAGCGAACTCCGAGGCCACGGTCTCAGGACGCGGGGCGAACATGGCGCCGAACATGGTGACGACGACGTCGAAGCTGGCGTTGGGATACGGAAGCTGTTCGGCGTCGCCCTCGTCGAAAGTGGCGGCGAGGCCTTCGGCGTCGGCGCGCTCGCGGGCTTGCACGAGGAGGTTCGTTGCGATGTCGACGCCGGTGACTCTAGCGCCAAGTCTTGCCATGGGAATGGCGAGATTGCCGGTCCCGCAAGCGACGTCGAGGGCGCGCGCACCGGGGGCGATGGGCAGGCGGGCGATGAATTCCGCCGCGGCCGCTTCGGTCCGTCGCGCGACGACGCCAAAATCTCCGGCCATCCAGGTGCTGCGCATGGCTTGCTTCATATGTTGAAATTGGGCTTCTGAATTGGGATTGGGACCGCTCATAGAGACCTCGTGGAATGGCGATTCGGGCACATACAAAGTTTTGCATATCCGGGGGACTTTCGCGCATCTGAAAACAGGCGCATAAGCATTTGGCATTGCTGGGTTTGGGCGGGAGTCGACGGCATCGCGGCATGTAGCATGAGGAGATATGTTTCGGATGAAAGAGCGCGCAGTTTTGAGCTATAAATTCGGCGGCGCGGCTTTGGCTTTGGCGTTGGGTACGATTCTGTTGGCGAAGACGGCGTGGGGACAGTCGTCCTCGACCGCGCAGAGGAACGGCGGCGGGACGGCGGCAGGGAGCTCGTCGGGCGACGTGTCCGCAGTCGTGAAGGCGCAGCAGCAGCTTGCACAGCCGGGGCCGAACGTCACGCCGCAAAGCAACACCGCGACGGACCCTTCATTTCGGGGCAGCATCGCGCGCGACAAGGCGACCACGGGCGTGCTCGACCTGACGCTCGACGATGCGATGCAACGCGGGCTGCGAAACAATCTTGGGCTGGTATTGCAGAGCGCGAATGAGAAGAGCGCGGCGGGGCAACGGTTGCAGCAGTTGCAGGCGCTGCTGCCGACCGTGACGGGGCAGGCATCGATTGAAGTGCAGCAGGTCAATCTGGCCGCGTTCGGGTTGAAGTTTCCAGGCATCAAGCCGATCGTGGGGCCGTTTCAGGTGGTGGATTTTCGGGCATACCTGACGCAGAACTTGATCAATGTGCAGGCGCTTGAAAACTACATTGCGGCCAAGCACAATTTCGCAGCGGCGAAGTTGACGGCCGAAGACGCTCGCGATTTGGTGGTGCTGACGGTGGGAAACGCTTATCTGCTGTGCATCGCCGACGCGGCGCGGATCGCTTCGGTAAAGGCCGAAATGGACACGTCGAAAGTGTCGCTCGACCAGGCCAACGACGCGCATGAGGCGGGGACGAGTCCGAGGCTGGATGTGCTGCGGGCGCAGGTGGATTATCAGAACGTGCAGCAGAACTTGATTGCCACGACCAACCAGTACGAGAAGGACAAGCTGAATCTGGCGCGGGCAATTGGACTGCCGCTGGACCAAAAGTTTCGTCTGGTGGACATTGCCCCGTTTGCCGCGCTCGATGCGCCCGATGCGGAGGCGGCGTTTCAGCAGGCGTTGAAGCAGCGCAAAGATTTGGCGGCTGCCGCAGAGAGTTTGAAGGCGGCGCAATCGGCCAAGAAAGCGGCGTGGGCGGAGCAGTTGCCGGCGGCGAGCTTTAGTGGCGATTTTGGCGATTTGGGGACGACCCCGGCGCACTCACATGGAACGTATACGGCGACCGGGGAAGTGACCGCGCCTATTTTGCAGATTGCGAAGACGCGTGGCGATGCGCTGGTGACGGGCGCGCAGGTGGAACAGGCGCAGGCGCGGCTTTCCGACCAAGTGCAGCAGGTGAATGCGGACATTCGGGGTTCGATTCTGGATATTCAAAGCGCGGCGAAGTTGGTCGATGCTACCAAAAGCAATGCGGACCTCGCGCGCGAGGCGTTGAGCGAGGCGCAGCAGCGGTTCAGGGCGGGCGTGGATACGAGTCTGGCGGTGTCGCAGGCATTGACCACCAGCGAGCAGGCCAACGACCAATACATCAGCGCGCTGTACCAGCACAACGTGGCGAAGCTGGCGTTGGCGCGGGCGCTGGGCGTGGCGTCGACGAACTACAAGGATTATGTCAACGGGACTGCGGTTCCCGGCGGCGCGGGGCAGAGTAGCACGGACGCGAACGCTCCGGCCAAGAACGATTTGGGAGGTAAGTAAGTGGCGGACGAGAAGCAGAATCAGAACGAGGGTGGAGGCGACGGGCAAACCGCGCAGATTTCCGGCATTGTGAAGATACAGCCGCAAGTCGCGGAGCCGGAGAAGACGCCGCAGGACAAGGCCGAGGACGCCAAGAAGCAAGAGGTCGCCGAGGAGGCGTCGACGAAGAAAAAATCGAAACGCAACTGGATCATCATCGTCGTGCTTGTGTTGATCGCGGCGCTTACGGGGCTGTACTACTGGCACTCGACGTACACCGAGAGCACCGACGACGCGCAGGTGGATGGCGATCTTTATCAGGTCAGTTCTCGGCTCGCGGGGCAAGTGGCGAACGTCTATGTCGAAGACAATCAGATCGTCCACAAGGGCGACCCAATCGCCGATATGGATCCGCGCGACCTACAGGTCGCGCTGGCGCAGCAGAATGCGAATCTGGCCAGCGCACAGGCGGAGTATCAGCAGGCGCACTCCAATGTGCCGATCACGGCGGTCAACGTGAGGACGAGCGTGCTCACGTCGGGCTCGGACGTGTTGGGCACGCAGGCCAGCGTGTTGCAGGCCCAGCAACAGGAGCAGGCCGCCGTGGCCCGGGTGGCGCAGGCGCAGGCGAACGCCGTGAAGGCGCAGGCGGACGTGGACCGCTATACGCCGCTGGTGCGGAAGGACGTGATTTCAAAGCAGCAATACGATGCCGCTGTGGCTCAGGCGAATGCGGCCGCGGCGGCGGTGCAGGAAGCGCAGAAAAACGTATCCGCGAACCGCGAGATGGTGCGGGTTTCGCAGCAGCGCGTGGCGCAATCGCGCGAGCAGGAAAAGCAGAACCGGCAGAATGGGCCGGAGCAGATAAAAGTGCAGCAGGCGCGCGAGGAGGCGGCTGGCGCGGCCGTGCAGCAGGCGCAGGCAAAGGTCGATCAGGCCAAGCTCAATCTCAGTTACGGGAAGATCGTCGCGCCGATTGACGGAATCGTGAACAAGAAAAACGTTTCCGTGGGCGCGAACCTCAGCGTTGGCCAGGACCTGATGACCATCGTTCCGCTGAACAAGCTGTGGGTGACGGCCAACTTCAAGGAAACGCAGTTGAAGGGGATCAGGCCCGGGCAGCCGGTGGTGCTGAAAGTCGACGCGCTGGGGGGAAAGAAGTTTCATGGCCACGTTTTTCAGATTGGCGGCGCGACGGGGTCGAGACTGAGCTTGTTTCCGCCGGAGAACGCGACGGGCAACTATGTGAAGGTGGTGCAGCGGATTCCGGTGCGCATCGACTTCGACGACCTCGCGAATGAAGACAAGAAGCAGGAGTTGCGGCTGGGGATGTCGGTGACGCCGGACGTGAGGGTGAAGCAGTAGGGGGGACTGTTGTGGGCCACCCTGATTAGCGGGCACGCGGAGATTTTGCGACGGCTTGGATTGCGCGGCATCTACATACCATGCGTCGTTGAGGCGGAGGTCGGCATGTCTTCGGTCATGGGTTTGCTGGTGCGTCATGCGTACGCGTTATTGTTCGGTTGGGTATTGATCGAGCAGGCGGGCATTCCAATCCCCAGCGTTCCGGTGATGCTGGCCGCGGGCACGATGAGCGCGGCCCACAAACTGCATATAGCCTATGCCCTGCCGTTGGTGCTTCTGGCTTGCCTGATTTCAGATTCGATGTGGTACATGCTGGGGCGGCGCTATGGCACGCGGGTGTTGAACCTGTTGTGCCGGTTTTCACTGGAGGCCGCGACGTGCGTCGAGCGGACGCAAGGCACGATGGGCAAGCGTGGAGCGGTAACACTGCTGTTTGCGAAGTTCGTTCCCGGGTTGAGCACAATGGCGACGCCGATTGCCGGGCAGGCGAGGATCCCATACTGGAAGTTTCTGCTCTACGACATGGCGGGCACGGTGATTTGGGCGGGAGCGTGGTTGTTTGCGGGGCGGTTCTTTGGCGATATCGCAAAACGCAGCAGCGAATTCTTCAGCGCGCTCGAGCATTTTGCGGTGGGGCTGGTTGTACTGATGGTGGTCGCGGTGATCGTGTTCCGCATCGTGAAGAAGCGGCAGTTTGTGAATGAGTTGCGCGGCCTGCGGCTGGAGCCGGGACAGTTGATGGCGATGATCGACGACGCGCGGCGCGAGGACAAGCCGCTGCCGTACATCGTGGACCTGCGACATCCGCTGGATATTCTGCCCGATCCGCGAGCGCTGCCGGGGGCGGTGTGGATTGGGCCGCAGGAATTGAAGGTGCGGCACTCGGTGATTCCGCGCGACCGCGACATTGTGCTGTACTGCACCTGCCCGAGCGAGGAGACTAGCGCGAAGATGGCGCTGGAGCTACGCAAGATGGGGATACTGCGCGTGCGGCCCTTGCGCGGCGGGTTGCAGGGATGGAAGGACGCGGGGTATCCGCTGGAGGCCATTGCGATGGTGTCGTAGTTAGCTGTTCAGGCGGAAGACGATGCTGAAGGTGGTGTCGACATCGGTGGGTTCACCGTTGAGACGGTAGGGACGGTAGCGGGCGGCGCGGACCGCTTCGAGTGCTGCTCCTTGCAGCATGATGGGACCGCTGACTGCGTTGGCGCTTTCGATGGCGCCGGTCTTCGAGATGATGGCGTGGATGACGACCGTGCCTTCGCGATGTGCCGCGATTGCGATGCGTGGATAAACAGGTTGAACGGGCGCAAGCAGCAGCCCTTCTGAGACGCCTTGCGAGATGCGGGTAGGCGGGCCGGGCTTCGAGGGCGTTGCAACGACAACATTCGGGCCGCTGTTCGATGGACTCATCGCGGCACCAAGAGCGGGGCCGACGCCAACCATGCTGATGGTGCCGATGGTTGGAGGCGTGTCGCTGAACGCGTTGGGATTGAGAGTTGGAATTTGTGCGGATTGCTGCGAGGTTGTCGGCACAGCAGAAGCGGCGGAAGCGGATGCTTCGGCGTGGACGCGTTGTGGGTGAGGCGGCTTGGGTGGAATCGGCGCGGGTGGAGTGAGCGTGAAGGCCGCCGCGCGGAGCGGCAGAATGTCGGGATGAAGCAGAGGGACGGTGATGATCGTCGCGGCGATGGCAGCTTGCACGGCGAACGATGTGACGGCGGGCCAACGGCTGCGGGTGCGTAGAAGATGGGCGGATTCCAGAAGCGATTCCTCGAACATGACGGCACCTCGAAATGGGTTTCGATGAGCGCGCCCAGGCGAGGGATGCGGTTGTTGAGTTAGACACCGGGGGTGTGGGGAAGGTTCCTCGCAGCGCTGGTGGGAAGAGTCTTTGTTAAGTGTCGAGTTTTGAGTTTTCCAGTGGCCAGTTTGTGCGAATGAGATGGATTGGGTAGATGATGGAGGGGCCATGTCCTCGACTGCGACTGCGACGTTGAACACCGCTCCGGCTCTGGAAGTGACCAGGCCCGCGCGGATATTGTCGGTGGACATGCTGCGCGGCATTACGATCGCGTTGATGATTCTGGTGAACGACCCCGGCGATTGGGGACATACGTTTTCGCAACTCGACCACTCGCCGTGGAATGGATGGACGCTGACCGATGTCGTGTTTCCGATGTTTCTCTTTCTGGTGGGAGCTTCGACAGTTTTTTCGCTGGAGGCGCGGGAGCGTAAAGGGGACTGCAAGAAGACGTTGGCGGGACATATTTTCTGGCGCGCGCTAAAGTTATTTTTGTTGAAGACGGCGCTCTCGCTGGTTCCTCTGTTTCACTGGCACACCATGCGCATCTATGGCGTGCTGACGCGGATTGCGCTGTGTTATTTGCTGGCTGGGTTGCTCTTGCTGACGACGCGGCGGGTGCGTGTGTTGCTGGCGATTGTGGCGGTGTTGCTGGTGGGGTATTGGGTGCTGCTGCGGTGGGTCTCGGTGCCGGGGGCGGGGATGCCAGTGAGGGATTTTCCGCTGCTGGATAGAGTCCAGAATTTGACGGCGTGGATGGACCGCGGGTTCAGCGCATGGACGTTGAAGTGGCTGCACACGGGGACGCTGTACCTGAAGACTTCGGACCCGGAGGGCGGATTGAGCACGCTGCCAGCGCTCGCTACGACGCTGCTGGGAGTGGTCGCGGGGCTGTTGATGCGGCGGCCGGAGTGGGCCGAGGGTGCTGCGAAGCGCAATGCGATGCGAAATGGGATGATCGCGTTTGGCGGGCTGCTGTTTCTGGGTGGGTCGGTGTGGGCGCGGTGGTTTCCGGTGAACAAGAATTTGTGGACGAGCACGTTTGTGCTGGTGATGGCTGGGATTTCAATGGTGTTGCTGGCGCTGTTCAACTGGCTTGTCGATGGGAGGGCGAAGCCGTGGCCGAAGTGGTTGGAGTGGGCGACTTGGCCGTGGTTTATGTTTGGGGCGAATGCGATTGCGGCGTATACGACTTCGGTGGTGCTGGTGAAGACGTTTTCGACGATCAAGATTGCAACGGCGGATGGCCACCAGCGGAGTTTGTGGTCGCTGGCGTATGAACACGGTTTCGCGCGCGGGCATTCGACGGAGTGGACTTCGCTGGCGTTTGCGGTGACTTTTGTGGCGATTTGTTTTTTGCCGAATTGGTGGTTGTGGCGGAAGAAGATTTTCTGGAAGATTTGAGTTGAAGAGTAAAGCCTTGACGCAAAGGGCACGAAGTTTAAACGCAATGTTGCGCGAAGTAGAGCGAGGTGAGGGTTGGGCTACGAAAGCATACGAGATTGGGTGAAGGCGCTGGAGAAGGCGGGCGAGTTGAAGCGCGTGACTGCGTCTGTATCGCCAGTGTTGGAGATGGCAGAGATTGCCGACCGCGCGGCGAAGAGCGGCAAAGGGACCAAGCATGCGGGTGGGCCTGCGCTGTTGTTTGAGAACGTGACGGGCTACAAGGGCGCGCGCGTGTTGATGAATCAGTTCGGCAGCGAACGGCGGATGCGCATGGCGCTGGAGGTGGAATCGCTGGATGATGTGGCAAAGCGAATTGATCTGCTGCTGCACCCGCCAGCTCCCACCAGCTTTATGGACAAGCTGAAGATGCTGCCCATGTTGGCAGAGGTGGGTGGGTTTTTCCCGAAGCGGCTGGAAGGAAAGGACGCGAAGAATGCGCCGTGCAAGGAAGTGATTCTGCGCGGCGACGAGATCGACGTGCTGAAGTTTCCGGTGTTGCAAACGTGGCCGCAGGATGGGGGACGGTTTATCACGCTGCCATGTGTCGTCACGCGCGATCCTAAGAGCGGCAAGCGCAATGTCGGGATGTATCGCATGCAGGTCTATGACGGTAAGACGACAGGCATGCACTGGCAGCGGCAGAAGGTAGCGGCGGAGCACTTCCGCGAACGCATGAGAAGCGCTGCGGAAGATGCGTCCGGGGCAGTGGACGTGATGGCGTTGACGGCTGGTGGAACGACGGCGATGCTCGATACCGGCAGCGTTCCGCAAACTGTGCTGGCGAAGATTCTCGGCGAGCGCATGGAGGTTGCGGTCGCGATTGGGACCGATCCGGCGACGACATTTTCCGCGATCGTTCCTGCGCCGCCGGAGGTCGAAGAGTATTTGATTGCGGGATTTCTGCGACAAAAGGCGGTCGAGTTGGTGCGTTGCGAGACGGTCGATCTGGAAGTGCCTGCGACGGCGGAGATCGTGCTCGAAGGATATGTTGAGTTGGGAGAGCTTCGCAGCGAAGGACCGTTCGGCGACCACACCGGTTTCTACACGATGGAGGAGGAGTATCCGGTGTTTCACGTCACCTGCATTACGCATCGCAAGGACCCGATTTACGCGGCGACTGTGGTGGGCAAGCCGCCGATGGAGGATGCGTGGATGGGCAAGGCGGTCGAGCGCATTTTTCTGCCGCTGATGCGCCTGACGCTGCCGGAGATTGTCGATGTGAACCTGCCTCCGGAGGGCGTATTCCACAACCTGATGATTGTGAGCATTCGCAAGAGCTATGCGGGCCACGCGCGCAAGGTGATGAACGGCATTTGGGCGATGGGGCAGGCGATGTTTACCAAATGCGTCGTAGTCGTGGATGAAGATTGCGACGTGCAAGACCTTGCGGAAGTGACGCTGCGCGTGACTAACAATATCGATCCCGAGCGCGATATTCAGTTCACGCTGGGGCCTGTGGATTCGCTCGACCACGCGAGCCGCTTGCCGAACTTCGGCAGCAAGATGGGCATCGACGCGACGCGAAAGTGGGCGGCAGAAGGTTTTACGCGGCGGTGGCCGCAGATGCTCGTGATGCCGCAAGAGGTGAAGGCGCGGGTGGATGCTATCTGGAAAAATCTGGGGATTGAATGAGCATTGCTATTCGGTCGCAGTGTGCGCTTGCCCTTCGACAATGCTCATGGTCGAGATGACGAGGTTGATGGGGTTCGGGTGGGGCATCGTATACTGGAGTCTATGTCGATCGTTCGCAACGCGGCCGCTATCGCGAAGGGCATGAGCATCACTCTGCGGGAGGTGTTTCAGCCCAGCGAGGTGGAGAACTATCCCGACGGCAAAGGGCCGATGCGAGGCGCGCAGTTTCAGGAGCGCTTTCGCGGCAAGCACCAATTGCAACGCGATGAAAACGGCTTGGAGAAATGTGTCGCATGTTTTCTGTGCGCGGCGGCGTGTCCTTCGAACTGCATTTATATCGAGGCCGCGGAGAATACCGAGACGGTGAGAATTTCTTCCGCCGAGCGTTATGCGAAGGTCTACAACATCGATTACAACCGCTGCATTTTTTGCGGGTATTGCGTCGAGGCTTGCCCGACGGACGCGATCACGCATGGGCACGGGTTTGAACTCGCGAGCTTGAACGCGACAACGCTGGTGATGCGCAAGGAAGACATGCTGGTGGGGATCATGCCGGCCATGCCGCTCGATCCCCGGAGTTCAGAAGACCTTGCCGACGTGCTCGCCTAGATACAGGTCGG
>JALYTE010000015.1 GCA_030854435.1 Acidobacteriota bacterium
AGTTGTTGCGAAATTTTGCGGTGGATATTTGCGGAGCGAAGCAGGATTGGACGCCCGCGCATTTCATTGCAACGACGGTCACTAAGATTCGCGCGCAGGTGGGCGAGACGGGGCACGCGATTTGCGGGCTGTCGGGTGGCGTGGATTCGAGCGTTGCGGCGGTGCTGGTGGCGCGAGCGATTGGGGACAGGCTGACGTGCATCTTTGTCAACAACGGCGTGTTGCGCAAGGACGAGTTTGCGAAGGTGCAAGCGACGATGCGCGAAGGCCTGGGGCTGAACGTTGTGGCCGTCGATTCGAGCGCGCGGTTTCTGGCGAAGCTCGCAGGCCTGACGGACCCGGAGCAAAAGCGCAAGGCCATCGGCAATGAATTTATCGCCGTTTTCGACGATGAGGCGAAGCGGATTTTCGACGCGGAGAAGTCTTCCGGAGAAGAAGTCGCGTGGCTGGTGCAGGGGACTCTGTATCCCGACGTGATTGAATCGGCCAGCGTTCATGGGCCTTCGCACGTCATCAAGAGCCATCACAATGTCGGCGGGTTGCCTGCGGACATGAAGCTGAAGTTGATTGAGCCGCTGCGGGACCTGTTCAAGGATGAAGTTCGGCGCATTGGGCGCGACCTGGGGATGCCGGAGGAGATTCTGGAGCGGCAACCGTTTCCGGGGCCGGGGCTTGCGGTGCGGATTCTCGGCGAAGTGACGCCGGAGCGCGTGGCGATTTTGCAGGAAGCGGACGCTATTTGCGTCGCTGAAATTAAGCGCGCGGGGCTCTATCGGAAAGTCTGGCAGAGTTTTGCGGTGCTGCTGCCGGTCAAGACGGTGGGCGTGATGGGCGACCAGCGGACGTATGCGTACACCTGCGCGATTCGAGCGGTGGAGAGCGAGGATGGGATGACGGCGGATTGGGCCGCGCTGCCGTACGATGTGCTGCGCGCGATTTCGGGGCGGATTGTGAGCGAGGTGCGTGGGATCAATCGCGTGGTGTACGACATTACGTCGAAGCCGCCGGGAACGATCGAGTGGGAGTGACGCATGTGCGGTGGCGCGGGGAAAAGCAGATTCCTCCGCTGCGCTACGGAATGACAACTAAAAACGTCATCGGAATGACGCTCGAAAACTAGGCAAGTGCTGTAGCGATCTGGGGGACAAGGGCCGTGACGAGGGAGGTGAATTGGGCTTCGGCGCGGAGGCCGATTTCCATGACCTCGTGGTGGTCGATGGCTGCGTTGGAGACGCCAGCGGCCATGTTGGTGACCAGCGAGAGGCCGAGGACTTCGAGGCCCATGTGGCGGGCGACGATGACTTCGTGCACCGTGGACATGCCGACCAAGTCGGCACCGAGGGTGCGGAAGGCGCGGATTTCAGCGGGCGTTTCGTAGCTGGGGCCGAGCACGGCGAGGTAGACGCCTTCGGGGAGCGGGATGTTTTGCACGGCGGCTTCGGCGTGTGCGAGCGTGCGAAGTGCGGGTGAGTAGGCCGCGCTCATGTCGAAGAAGCGTTCGGCGGTGGCGGGTTTGGTGGCGAAGCGTGGTTCATTGGGGCCGAGGGCGGCGTTGGTTCCGGTGAGGTTGATGTGGTCGGAGATGCAGACTAGGCCGCCCTGTCCGAAGCCTGGATTTATACCTCCAGCGGCGTTGGTGACGATCAGGCCCGAGCAGCCGAGCAGCGCGAGCACGCGGGTAGGGAAGACGACTTCGGGCATTGAGTAGCCTTCGTAGGCGTGGACGCGGCCCTGCATGACTGCAACGTTGGTTCCGGCGATGGTTCCGAGGACGAGTTTGCCAGAGTGGCCGAAGACGGTCGAGAGCGGCCAGTTGGGGATGTCGGCATACGGAATTGTCGTCGCGTTTTCGACTTGGGAGGCGAAGTTGCCGAGGCCGGAGCCGAGGATGATGCCGAGGACGGGCTTCGCGGGGTGGAGCGCGCGGACGTGGGCGGCGGCGGTCTGGGCTTGGGTGTATTGGTCGGGCATAGGTAGTCAGTATCGCCGATGTTTGGTTTGTGGTGGTGCGAAGTGCAACAGCAGGTTCCCTGCGGGAATGACAGAAAGAAAAGCAAGAGCGAGAGCAAATTCGACAGCAAAAACAAGAACAACGGCAACAGCAATGGCCTTGACGCAAAGGGCGCGAAGGGAGCAAAGTTTCGCAAAGGATAGTCGGCAATGGCTTTCAAGAAGCGATTGCGATGGCATAAAATGATCGCCTCTGGAGGTGATGACATGAGCGGTATTCGAGTGCTGGTTGGAACGCGCAAAGGCGCGTTCGTGTTGACGGCGGACGGCAAGCGCAAACAGTGGGACGTGAGCGGCCCGCACTTCGCGGGATGGGAGATTTATCACGTCAAGGGATCGCCAGTGAATCCGAATCGGATCTATGCGTCGCAGTCGAGTTCGTGGTTTGGGCAGGTGGTGCAGCGGTCGGATGACGGCGGCAAAAGTTGGGAAGCGGTGGGCAACAAGTTTGAGTACGACGGCGTGCCGGGCACGCACCAGTGGTACGACGGCACGGCGCATCCGTGGGAGTTCAAGCGGGTGTGGCACCTGGAGCCTTCGCTGACGGATTCTGAGATGGTGTATGCGGGCGTCGAGGACGCGGCGCTGTTCCAGTCCCAGGACGGTGGAAAGTCGTGGAGTGAAATGTCGGGGTTGCGCAAGCATGGGTCCGGGCCGCATTGGATGCCGGGCGCGGGCGGGATGTTTCTGCATACCATCATCGTCGACCCGACCAACGAGAAGCGGATAGTGATTGCGATCTCCGCCGCCGGCGCGTTTCGCACCGACGATGGCGGCGAGACGTGGAAGCCCATCAACCAGGGCTTGCGGTCGCTGCATATTCCCGATCCTGTCGCGGAGGTGGGGCACTGCGTGCATCACATCGCGATGCATCCGGCCAAACCCGAAACGTTGTTCATGCAAAAACATTGGGACGTAATGCGGTCCGACAATGCGGGCGACTCTTGGACCGAGGTGAGCGGGAACCTGCCGACGGATTTCGGGTTCTGCATCGACGTCCATGCGCATGAGCCGGAGACGGTTTTCGTGGTGCCGATCAAGAGTGATGGCGAGCACTTTCCGCCCGACGGCATGCTGCGCGTGTTTCGCAGCAAGAGCGGAGGCAATGAATGGGAGCCGATGACCAAAGGATTGCCGCAGGCCGACTGCTACGTGAATGTGCTGCGCGATGCGATGGCCGTCGACACGCTGGATAAATGCGGCGTGTACTTTGGGACGACGGGCGGACAGGTTTATTGTTCGCCGGATGAGGGCAATTCTTGGACGCCGATTGTGCGCGACCTGCCGGCGGTGCTGTCGGTGGAAGTGCAGACGCTGCGATGATCCGCGTCGAACTGCCGGCGCATCTGCGGACGCTGGCGCGCGTCGGCGGTGAGGTGACGATCGACGTCCGAGGCCGGGCGACACAGCGCTCGGTCCTCGATGCGCTCGAGGCCGCGTATCCCGTCCTGCGCGGGACAATCCGCGATCACGTCACGCTCGAGCGGCGGCCGTTTCTGCGCTTTTTCGCGTGCCAGGAGGATCTGTCGCACGA
>JALYTE010000024.1 GCA_030854435.1 Acidobacteriota bacterium
GAGCAAGGGATCCTGCCAGATTGTGCGCCCTGTCGAGTCCACGAAACTTTCCATCGTTCCCATCGCGAACGGCCCTCGCGATATGTACGCCGCCGGCCTGGAACTTCAACTTAACGGTCGCAAGAAACGCTTCGAGATCGATACGGGCGCCTCCGGCCTGCTCATCGGCAGGGCAGCGGCGGCTTCGGCCGGCATCGTCGCCGAAGGTGAGACTCTGGGCGGCGGCATCGGGGACAAAGGCCTCGTCAAGGAGCTGCTGGCCCATGTGGACAGCATTCGCATCGGCGACCTCGAATTTCACAACTGCCTGGTCCGTGTCCTGGACAAGCGCAGCGTGCTCGATGTGGACGGCCTTATCGGCGCGGACGTCTTCAGTTCCTGGCTTGTCACGCTGGACATTCCTTCACGCGAAGTGCGCCTCGCCCCGTTGCCCAAACGCCCCGAAGACGCCGCAGCGGAGTCTTCCGAACTCGACACCGCGGGCGGGGGCGAGAATACCCAGGCCGTTCCACGCGACCGCTATGTGGCCCCCGAAATGAAGGATTGGACCCCGGTCTTTCGCTACGGGCACGATCTGATTTTTCCCACGTACATCGGCAATGCCCCCCAGAAGCTTTTCATCATGGACACCGGCGCCGCGCACACGCTCGTCTCAGCCGCCGCGGCCCGCGAGGTGACCGGTGTAGGCGGCTCTAACGCGCGCATAAGGGGTCTCAGCGGCGAAGTCCAGAATGTCTCGGAAGCGGACAACTTGACGATCGCCTTCGCTCACGTCAGCCAACGGCTCCCGGGCACGCTCGCCATCGATACCGCAAACCTGGGGCGCGGCGCGGGGGTTGAAATCTCCGGCCTCATCGGCTTCCCCACGTTGCGCGAACTCATCATCACGATCGACTATCGCGACAACCTCGTCCACATCATCTACGACCCCAAACACGGCTTCCACGCCCGTTAGTTTGCAACAGGCCTTTCCGGCAACACGACCGAAAACGTCGTCCCCCGGCGCACCCCGTTCGTCGCCGAGCGGACGGAGACAGAACCGCCCTGTTTCTCCACAATCTGCTTGCTCACCCACAACCCCAATCCATTGCCCGTCTTGCCTTTGGTGGTAAAGAAGGGCTCGAACAACTGCTCCAAATCGACCGCGCCAATACCCCTACCGTCGTCCGCAACTGTGATCCTGACGCGGGCCGGGCCACCGTTCCCGTCGCTTGAAGGCGACGCACGCAGCGTCACCTTGCCGTTTTGATAAATCGCTTCAAGGCTGTTCGCGAGCAGATTCGAGATCACCTGGCGCAGCTCCCCGTGGACCGCCGTCATCTGGTAGTCCTGGTCGCATTGGCAGTCCACCGTAGCTTGCGAAGACGTGATCTTGGCTTTGAGCAGATCGATGACCGAAGCCAGCAGGGTCGCCACATGGAACGTCGTCGGGACGGACATGTCGCGGTAAAACCCCAGCGTCTGGCGGGTGATATGGGCGATCCTTTTCAACTCTCCGTCGGCAGTTTGCAAATAATCGAGTGCCGTCGCAGGCATCCCGTCCACTCTTTCCGCCAGATACAGCAAGTCCATCACCGCCGCCAACGGGTTGTTGATTTCATGCGCGATGACGGCGGACATGCGCCCCACCGAAGCCAGCTTCTCGCTCCGGATCAACCCGTCTTCGGCTTTCTGGCGGGCCGCCATTACGATGTGCAGTTGTCCATTCAAAGCGTCGGCGGTGTCCGTGAGTTCATGCTGGCGGATGAGCCCCTGTACCAGCGCCGCATTCATCGCGAGTGTGTTCTGCTCGATGACGGTCTCTTCGACCACCTGTAGGATGACGCCGCGCAACCGGCCTTCCGGCGTAAGCACCGGCCACATCGCATACGACCAGAACGGGTGCAGCTCGGACCGGTCGCGGCCCAATTGGGTCTCGGCCGTTCCAGTGCGGTACACCCGTTCGAGCATGGCCGCGCATTGCTCCCCAATCACCGGGATGGTCGCGAATGCCGCTCCCAGGAGTTGCCCTTTGGCGGTCTTGACGAGGCCGCAAAACGCAGGGTTGATGTAGGTGACCGTATGCTCTGCGCCCTCGATTCCCACGATGGGCATGGGCGACACTTCGGTAACGGCACGGCACAAATCAAGCATCTTCGATCGTCGCTCTCGTCAAGGTCTTTTGCCGTTGTTAGTTGTCAGTCGCTTTTCTTTCTGTCATTCCCGCAGTGAACCTGCTTCTCCTACCGCGCGCTCCGTCTCCGCGCGTCGCCTTTCGCCAAGCTCTTCCGCTTCACTGCCGATTCACTTTCGCTCGAGGCGTCAATTCTTGCCGGGATGCCGGTAATCAGGTCGATGAAATCAGTCATGCGCTCACCCATGACGATTCCATCCTGATCGATCTTATATTCCCGGATGTCCGCGCAGTGGGCCGTGCCCCTCATTTTGACGATCACCATGAGTTTTCTTAGCTGGCCGTCGATTTCAACATACCGCATCCGGATAATGTCGTCGGTCAGGAACGAGATGGAGAACGTGCTGTAGCGGAACTCTGTAAAACGCTCTTCCATCTCCAGCGTGCTCAGGATGGTGACGCCAATCCCCGTCAGCGCGAAAATCATGCGATAAAGCGACTCGCGGAAGTCCGTGCGAAAGCCCGGCGCCAGCGCCATCTCGAAGCCCGCCAGAGAGTCGATCACCAACCGCTTGGCACCCGTCCGCTTCACCGCGTCGATAAGCTCCTGCATCATCTCGTCCACGGACAGGTCGAGCGGGCGGAGGTAGATGATTTCCAGTCTCCCGTCTTGGAAAGCCGCCTCCAGGCCGAGGCCGAACCCGGTGGCGCGTTCGGCATATTCGTCGGGCCGCTCTTCAAAGACCGCCACGATGGCATGCTCTCCGGCCCGGATACCGGCCGCGATAAACTGCGTCGCAAGCAGCGACTTTCCAGATCCCGACGGGCCCGCGACCAGCAGGCTGTCGCCTTCCGGAATCCCTCCGCCCATCATCTCGTCCAACGCTGGAATGCCCATAGACAGACGACGACTCGAAGGAACTGCCCGTTTTTTCCCAACCAGCCCCGAGGTCCGGGAGAACGCCTGTAGCCCGCTGTCAGTGATGCGGATAGTGTGCAGCCCCGGCACCGACATCTGCCCGCGCAGCTTCATCAGTTGCAGCTTGCGCACGACCGAGTTCCGCTCCACGATCTGGTAGAGCCAGATCAAGCCGTCTGCGACCGTAAAGATCGGGTTGTCCTGTAGCTCGATCTCGGCGTATTCGCCGATCAGGAACGTCGTCGCCTCGCAACTGGTCAGCAGCATCGCCAACTGCTGCATGAACGACTGCAACTCCAGCTCGTGCTTGCCGTCTTCGCGGGTGCGTATCGCGCTGCGAAACGAGTCCACCACCACGATGGAAGGGTTTGCGGCGCCGACCTGTTTGGTGATCTCCGCCAACACGCCGCTCAACCCGTCGTCGATGAGGATCTGGCTGAGGTTCACGAAACGTATCGCCTTGTTCAATTTCTCGATATCGAAAAACGTGTACTGCTGCTGGTAACGCAGCATCTTCAGCGCCGGCTCTCCCAGCACGGTGAAGTACAGCGCGGGTCGCTCGTCCGTGGCGTTGGCGAACATGAACTGGTGCGCCAGCGTGGTCTTGCCGCAGCCCGGCGCCCCGGCGATGATGTTGAACGAAAACTCCGGGACGCCGCCCCCCAGAATCTCATCGAAACCTTGAATGCCTGAAGGCAACTGCTTGATCTTTACTTTCTTGTCGGTAGTTTTGCGGGTCATAGGCCTCTTCCTCTTGCCTTCGAATATCCACCGGCCAGGGCCGGCCATACATCCTCCAGAAGCCGCAGCGTGAGCGGCTCCCCAACGAACGTCACCAGCAACGCAATGAAAGACGCAATGATGACCAGACCCGCTCCATCGGTATCGCCGTTGAGACCTTTCAGAGTCCCGTCTTCGTTGATCTTTACCGTTTCAAGGTCGCCGGTTTCACGTTTTGCCAGGGCGAGCGCGCGAGCAAAAAGCGCCAGAAAGGCCGGAACGCCCATCAAGGCGCTCAACGGAAGGCGCAGCTTGTCGAACACCTCAACCGCCGCAGACACATGCGGCGACGAAGGGCCGCGCGCTGCCTGCTCGCGAACGAGCAGTTGGCGGGCAATTTCTCGACTGGCCGTGTTGGTGCCGCTCTGATTCATGTCGCTGTCTCACACAGCCATTCCTGGGGCCCATATTCACGGTTCGAGTTCCATACTACGCAGAATCCGAAAAACTGTCGCCTATACGTCAGACGCCGAGCTTAAAGAGTACTACCTAGGCAAGAAAGTCCCCGTCCCCGAATGGCTCGAAGAGCACATGCTCGCCATCTTCCCCGAGTCAGACCTCTTCCGGAACCTCCCCGGCTGGACCGTGACCGAGTTTGGTAACGAAAGCATCGCCTTTCACAAGTGGATGATGCACTGGGAGTTCCACCTCAACTTCGTCCGCGCCTCACGCATCCTGATGCGCTACTTCCCGTCCCTGCTCGAGGGGTTCCTCCGCCGCGCCGACAGTGCACCCTACTATCGCAAGATCTTCGTGATGACTGCCAACAGGGATAACGGTTAGCAACGCAGAGCGTTTTAGCTAAGTTCGGCTCAAAGGCTTGGATATCAGATGGATGAGCGATGAGTGAGTTATCTCGCTCCTGCCAATATGCGGTCGCGATACGGTCAGCCCCTAGCTCAATCGCGTAGTGGTTATTGCCTTTGAGAAGGCCACGACAGGCCTGCCACCAATGCCGCACCCGTTTCAAACTCCGCGCGAGCCGCAGCTTCGTTCGCTTGCGGTCCGACGGCATGCTAGAAGAGTTCCCTCTCTATGTCGGTCATTTGCTCCCACGCCGGGGTTGTCAATGTATTCGCATCCGGATTACTGTGCGTCCGCCACCTTCGAGTCCACCATCGTCGGCTGCACCACCATCCCGTCGTACAAAGTCGCTCCCACCAGATGGTCTCCAACCGGTCGCGCGAACCGCAGTTCCCATCCCGAATCCCAAAAGCTCACCTTGTAGTCCGGAAGGTGGGCCGCAAAGGTCAGCGTATTGCCGTTCGAGCTCACCAGGATACGATGTCCGACCGCATCGAAGTAGACCCCCGTCACCTGCGGCGTATACAAGTTTCGCAACGTCTTCCAGCTCGCCCCATTGTCGGTCGAATAGAACAGACCCTCGCGCCCTCCCACCCAGAGGCTGCCCATTTCGTCGACCGCGATCGTTGCGACCTGCGTCAGCGTTTCCGGCAACGCGACCGCGTTCCAGCTCCCTGCGTTGTCGGTGGACACCGCAATGTGGCGCAGGTCAGCGGCCATGACGACGCCCTTCTGCGCCGCGACCAGACGCGGTTCCGGTATCTTCGACGCCGCCACGGCCGTCCACAGCCGTCCGTCGCCAGTGCCCTTCAATAATCCCTGTGAAGTCCCCGCATAAATCGCATCTTCAACCGTCGCGAGCGCATACACGGCCGCATCCAGATTCGTCGGAGGAGGCGGAGGGAGCGGGGCCTTCGCCTTCACTGCGACTTTCCTCGCCGGACCATTTCTCTGCGCCGCAGCCTTGCTTTTACGGGTCACAGGCCGTGCTTTGGCGACGACCGCAGGCACACTCTCCGGCGATGGAACTGAAAGCGTCCCCGATTGCGCCCACGAACCCGCATCCAGCCGGAAGATTCCGTGCTCCGTCCCTGCCAACAACGTCCCGTCTTTGGCGGTCGCGAGGCTGAACACATCGCGGCCGTTCAGCGCGTTGCTCTGCTGTTGCCAGCGCACGCCGCCGTCGGCGCTCATGAACACGCCACCGGAGTCCTTGTCGTTCACCACACCCACATAGATCGTTCCGGCCTTGTGCGGGTCTGACGCGAACGACGTCACCTGCCGCGCCGAAAATCCCGTATTCGACGGCTGAAAGCTGACCCCGCCATCCTCGCTCGCCAACACTCCAGCGCGGTCGGTCGCCAGCAACACATGGTTTGAATTCTTGGGATCGATATAGACATCGTTGACGATCACTTCAGCGCCCGTCAGGCGCGACCAATTTGTCCCGCTGGTCACAGTCCGATAAAGCCCCTGGGTCGTCCCCGCGAATACCGTATCCGGATGCAGCGGGTCTTGCGCGAGTTTGCGCGTGCGACGGGCCGTCGCCGGAATCCCCTGCACCTTCGCGAACTTCGCGCCTGCGTCCGTGCTCTTGTAGATTCCCGAACACGCGCTGGCATAAACCGTCTGCGGCGCGTGCGGGTCGACGATGATCGAAAACACGTCGGAATCGTCGATGATGCCCTGCTTGATATTCGTCCAGGTCTTACCGCCATCGACGGTCTTCCACGGCAAATGCCACGTCCCCGCGTAGATGATGTTCGGGTCCACCGGATCGATGGCGATCGACTCCACCTCGTGGATTTCTGTGCTGCCCTCGGGACTGATCAGTTGCCAATGCACGCCCGCGTCCTGGGTGCGATACACGCCCTTCAACGTTCCGGCGACCATGATCTTCGGATCGGAAGGGGCGCTCGCGAGCGCCCGCACGGACTGGCCGTGCATCTCCGCCTGGATATACCAGCTAACGCCCCCATCGTGGCTCTCGAACAGACCCCCGTCCGGGCGGTCGATGATCCACGCGCCCACAATCAGATGCTTCGGATCCACTGGATCAACGAGGATATGGTCCAGCACAAGGTCGTCGCGCTTCCCCACCTGAGACAGCCGTTTCCACGTCCCTCCGCCGTCCGCCGATTCGTAAATCCAACCCGTCAACGTGCCCATAAACAGGTGTTGGGAATCGCGCGGGTCCGCCGCGATCGACCGCGCGTCGCCGCCGTAAGGCCCCAGCGGAGACCACTTTGCCGCCATTAGCGGCGTCGCCGCGCCGAACAAAACCCCCGTCCACACCAAGCCCCGTCGAATCATTTTCCGTAGCTTCAAAATCATCCGTCCCTTAAGCAAAAGTCCTAAGCCGGTTTCCGTAAATACGTCTTGTCTCTAGCGTAGCGCCCTGACGCGACAACGGCTGACTGGGATGAACCCAGCCAGCCGTTGCGGTTATGTGCAGCCGTTAGCTACTGTGCCGGTGCTGGCGCAGCCGCTGCATGATGATGGCGGTGATGCGCCCTTGCCGGAGCATTGCGTGGAACGACCCTCACTGCCGACTCATCCACAGTCGTCAAGCCGTCCGTGCTCAGCGTTGCGCCCGTCGGGACCAACGTTGTCGCAGCCGTGTTACCGTCGCTCGTTCCGGTGTACACCGTGATGCGAGAGGCGTCGATGCCCTTCTCGGTCACGAGATACGCCTTCGTGTTCACAGCGCGCTCGGCGGCCAGCTTTGAACCATGCTTGTCGCTGCTCGCCGCGTTTCCGGTAATGGCGAGTTTGGCGGCCGGGTCACGCTGCGCGTTCAGGGCGATGTCGTCAAGGCAAGCCTTGGCTTCATTGTCCACGCGAGCGGGACGCCGTGTGTCGCGGTCGAAGTTGATCGTGCACAGGCTGGTCGTGGTGATCACGACAGGCTGCGTGATTGTGATCGCATTGACCGTGACGCTCGTCTGCTGCGAGGCGGTCTGACCCTTATCGTCAACCACGTTGCAGGTGACGGTGATCGTGCCAGGGGCAACGCCGGTGGTGGCCAGGGTCGCGGTCGAGGTGTTGCCCTCGATCGAACCTGCCGACGCGCTGTAGCTGTACGTCAGAGGACGGTTCTGCGGGCTGACGCCGCTGGCCGTGATCGTCGAGGAATCGCCCACGTTGACCGTCGAGGGGTTCGCCGAGCAACCGATGGTCGGAGGCTCGTAAGCCTTGACCACAAACTGCGCCGAGCAGTCTGCCATCTGGCCGGGCTTGGAGCCCTGCGAGACATGGCCCTTGGCGGTGTATGTGCCGGCCGAAAGCGTCTTGGTATCGATGGTCACGACATTGGACGTGCTCGAAACCGCGCCGCTATCCGATGTCCAGGAGTAGGTGGCGTCCTTCTTCGGGTTCAGCATGGTGGCCGTGCCAGTGATCGTTACCTGGTCGCCGGGATAGATGGCCCCCGTCGGCGTGGTGACAACGCAGGCATACGCGACCGGCGGCGGCGGAATGATGTGGCCGAAATGCACCAGAATGCCGGTGCTCAACTCGACGCCGCTGAGGTTCGCGCGCCCGCCCAGGACGCCGCCCGTCGGAACGGGTACGAACGGTCCATAGGATTCGTGAATGTAGCGATAGTCGGCTTGGAAGAGGCGAAGGCCGAAGCGATGATTGAAGAACGGCAGGTCGTAGTCCATGCCGCCACCAACCATGAGCGTCGCTCCCCAACGATAGGGCTCATGCTCGAGCGTCGCGGGCACCTCGCTGTTCGGTCCACCCAGGTTGGCACCGCCTGCCCCCGCGTGCGCGAACAACGTAAAGTTCTGCAGCGGAGCGCGGAAGATAGGACCGAGCGTGCCCGAATACAGGCCGTCGTTCTGCCCATCCGGATGGAAGGAACCGATCACCTCGGCGCCGACATACTTGTTGAAGTAGTAGGCTCCGCTGAGCATCGCCCCCTCGTCGATCGACGAGTAGCGAATGTTGGCCGGCTTCACCTGCCCATGGGCCCCAAAATACGAGTAGCCCATGAATACGTCGACGCGCGACGGGTTGACATCACCGGGAGCGTTCGTGCTTTGCGCACTCAGGCTGATGACTCCAAAGCTGACCGCACATGCGGCCAACAGTAACCGTCCGATATTGCGAAACGGGTTATAAGACATTCGACATCCTCCACGAAATAAATACTGTTCTAAACTTAACGAGCTCCGGCTTTCGGCGGCCCGCTCGAGTTATGGATTCCACCAAAGTGTACCGCACTTGAGCACACTGTCCACTACAAAATGCAAATTTTCTCTGTCAAACAACAATATACCGGTCAAACCCGTCCGGCACAAGCTTCCTGCTCTTGCGAACCACCGCAGTTACCCCGCGAAATGGCCCCGTCAACCCGATCCGAAACGCCTCTATTCGATATGAATCAAGCCAGATTCATCGTCGTTTTAAGGCTGTTCTTCTCGTGTTGAATTTTTTCCTGCAACAACGTGATCGCGTACAACAACTGTTCTGGACGCGGTGGGCATCCCGGCACATACACGTCCACCGGAATCACCTGGTTCACCCCTTGCAACAGCGCGTAATTGTTGAACACGCCGCCCGAAGTTGCGCAAGCACCCATCGAAATCACCCATTTTGGCTCCGGCATCTGCTCGTACAACCGCCGTATCACCGGGGCCATCTTCTGCGAAACCCGGCCGGCGACGATCATCAGATCGCTCTGCCGCGGCGAAGGCCGAAAAACTTCTGCGCCGAATCGCGCAATATCATATCTCGATCCGCCCATCGACATCATCTCGATCGCACAGCACGCCAGACCAAACGTCATCGGCCAGATCGAATTCTTACGCACCCAATTGACCGCCGCGTCCAGCGAAGCCAGCACGACGCCTTCCGGCTGCTCATCGCCCCAGCTCACTTCATCCAGCTTGGCGCGGTTCTTGCCGAAACTGTCCAGCGTGCCGAAAATGTAGCGGTCATTGCGCTGCGGCACGGCTGTAGGCCGCCCGCTACTGCTCGTTTCGTTGGGACTGCTGGTCATAGTGGCAGTATACGTTTCCGCGCCGGTGGAAATTTCTTTTAACATCTCCTACTTCTTCCACGCGGGGTCGAGAGTTGAGACGCCATTGCCGCTCGTGCGGTTGTTTTTGCTCGTGTTTTTCTTTCTGTCATTCCCGTAGGGAACTTGCTTTGGGTCTCCCTTTTGCCGCCTAGGGTGTACCCTTGCAAGCATGACCGCCGCCGCCAAACATTACCGCTGGTCCGACGTCCCCACCGAGCAGCTCAACCCTCTCCTCGCGCGCCAGTTCGTCTCCGGCGCTCAGGGCACCATCGCCCACATCCACCTCAAGAAGGGCTGCATCGTCCCGTTGCACGTCCATGCCAACGAGCAGTTCTCCGCCGTCATCACCGGGTCAATGATCTTCACATTCGACCCCGAAGGCACGAACCAGCAAATCACCCTCGGCCCCGGCGAGTTCGTCGTCATCCCCGGCAACCTGCCGCACTTGGCCGAAGCACTTGAGGACACTCTCAACCTCGATGTCTTCGTGCCCGTCCGCGAAGATTGGGAGTCGGGAGCCGACGCCTACCTCCGCTAGCTCTCCGCGTCTTGGATCAATTCCACCGGCACGTCTAAGAGCCTGTTGAGGATATCTCTTGGCTCTCTCCCCAAGTTGTCATCTCGACCGGAGGCGCGTTTTTTGCGCCGCAAATACGTGCAGGCTCAGGTCGAGATGACAGGCTCTACGGGCCTTAACGGAGATCGTGAACAGGCTCTTAGCGCTGTCCCATCAAACCACGGACGTGTGCAAAGTACATTGCATCGTCCATGCAGTCTCGTTCCGCCTTCATCCGCGTCGCGTCTTCCCCCGCTGTGTAACGCAACCGATCGCTCACATCGATCGCCGCCGCGTAAATCACCTCGGCCGCCAAGCTCGCCTCTGCCCCCTTGGAC
>JALYTE010000038.1 GCA_030854435.1 Acidobacteriota bacterium
CTTCGGCGACGTTCGAGATACCGGATTCGGTAGCTGCCATGGTACCCCTCCCCTCCCCCGTATATCGCGCAAAGTCCAGAGACGATTGGACTTAGGCTTGGACTTCAGTGTGCAAAGGCATGTAAAGTCCTGATTCTAAAGGTAATTTGTTTGTAAAGTCTTCAGAACAGGGGACTTAGCTTGTACATAGGACGCACTTTGTTTTGGCTATCCGGCATCGCTCTCAGCAGCTAAAGCCGACTTCTTGCTGGTGCTTTTGTGGTGCGGCTGAAGCCGCACCCTACCGTAAATCAGAGGTTCTCGAAGCGTGAATTCAGAGCTCACTTAGAGGGTGGATTCGATTTCGAAGCCCCAGGCTTCGAGGAGGGCTTCGGGGATGTATTTGGAGTTTTTGTTGCGGCGCGCCCACTCGCGGAGGCGGGTGGAGCGGGTGTACTGGTCGGGGGTGAGTTTGAACTCCTTGACGGCCAGTTCGAAGGAGGTGACGGTGGGGACGACCGGGCCGATGGGTTCGGGTTTGCCCCAGTTGGGGTTGCCGCGACGCTTTGCCATGTTGGAGGGGACCTTTCCTGGCGCCATGGATGAGACCGGCGCGAACAGACTATTTTAGCATTTCGGATTGGTCCTGGGGAAAAGCAGAAGCAGGTCCCCTGCGGGGATGACAGAAAGAAAAGCAAGGGCAACTCGGGTGCCCCACTCATCGCAAAAGCGCGATGAATGGGGACCCGGCGAAAGCTTCGGTCGAGATGACCGATGGTTTTGCAAGACGATCAGCACATTACGGAATTGTGTCAGTGCCTGGTGGCTTCGCCATAGAAGCGGTCGAGGTCGGCGTGCATTTGCTTGAGGGCTTCGACGTTGAGGTAGACCATGTGGCCAGCGGGGTAGTAGCCGAACTCGACGTTGGATTGGATCGCTGGCGGGAGCATCATCTGGGCGAGGTCGTGCTCGGTGCCGAAGAAGGGCGTCGCGAGGTCGAACCAGCCGTTGGCGGAGAAAACGCGGAGCTTGGGATTTTTGCGCATGGCGTCGGCGAGGTCGATGACGGTGTCGGGCTGGTCTTGTTGTCCGCCACGAAAGCCGCCGCCAGACGGCCGATGCTTCCAGTCCCAATTCTGGTTGATGCCGGGAGCGGAAAGGTAGTACGGCTCGCTGCTGGTGTACTTGAGTTCGCTGGCGAGGTAGTCGTGAAAAGCGCCCACGAAGACGCCGCTGATGCCGGTGTCGGAGGGATCGTAGCCGGGGGTTTCGCCGGCGTTGTCGACGTCGTAGCCCTCGAAACGGGCGTCGAAGCGGCCGAGGATCTGATCGTCGCCGCGCAGCAGTTCCTTGCGGAAGCGGGTAGGCGAAAGGCGCAGCTTGGACTCCTTGACATACTGCACGCTGAGGCCGGAAAAGGCCGCGATTTTGCCGGCGATCGCGTCGGTGTCGGCGGCGGAGAGGCGGTCGCCCTGGGCGAGCGCTTCGGCGTAGGGGCCGCGCGCAAACTTGCGGGCCTGCTCGACGAAGTCCTTCATTTCTCCAGTATGCGGAACTTTGTTATAGTGCCACGCGATGGCGGCGAAGCTGGGCAGATAAGTGGTGGATTCGATGTCGTAACCGGGTGCGCGGACGTAGTAGTTGAGCACCGAGGAGAGTAGCGTGACGCCGTTGAAGGCGATGCCGTCGTTGTTGAGCGCGGCCACCAGAGCGGCGGAGCGGGGCGTGCCGTAGCTTTCGCCGAAGAGGAACTTGGGCGATCCCCAGCGCTGGTTGACCGTGATGTAGCGGGTGATGAACTTCTCGAAGGCCTTGACGTCCTGGTCGACGCCGGCGAAGTCTTTAGCGGTGCCTTTGCCGACGGCGCGGGAGAAGCCGGAGAGAGGCGCGTCGATGAAGACGAGGTCGGTTTTGTCGAGCAGGCTGTATTGGTTCTGCACCCACTCGAAGGGCGCGGGGCCAGTGGCGGCGGGGCTGGCGGTGACGACGCGGACAGGCCCGACCGAACCCATGTGCAGCCAGATGGTCGCCGAACCGGGGCCGCCGTTGTAGAGGAAGGTGACGGGGCGGGACTTTGCGGAGGCGCCGTCTTCGGTGTAAGCGACGTAGAAGATGCTGCCGTTGGGCTTGTCGTTTTCGTCGCGGATGAGCAGGTTGCCAGCCGTGGCGGTGTAGTGGACGGGGCGAGCGCCGACGGTCCAGGCGTGTTTGGTTTCGGACTTGGATTCAGCGGGGATGGGGAGGGTGTTTTCGGACTTTTCGTTCTTTTCGGACTTTTCGTTGGCCTGAGGCTTTTCGGTGGCCTGGCTGGGTTCGGCGGTAGGCTCCATGTTGCGGCGCGGGCGGGGTGTTTCCTGCGCGAAGAGGGTGGATGAAACTGCGAGGGTGAGCGCGAGTGACGTGGCGCTGAGTTTAATGAACGAAGTCTTCAAAGCTTGGCCTCCGGAGGCGAGTGTTGCGGGTGATGCCATTCTAGACGAGGCTGGGGCGGTGGAAGTTTCGGGGTCGGTCGAGCGGGAGATTCAGGGGCTTGAAGGACCCTGCTCTCTCCGAAAAACGCTTCGGCATGCGAAAATATGGCGGGCATGATTCTGTTGCTCATGGCCATCTTCTATCAGCAAGCGTAAGCGACTACATATCCCTACGGGATGACAGAAATATCCCTACGGGATGACAGAAAGAAAGGCAATGGCGAACGCGGAGGGCGCGCTGCAAGAATGACAGGAAGAAAAGCAACAGCAACTGCAACAGCAGGTTCCCTGCGGGAATGACAGAAAGAAAAGCAACAGCAACTGTTGGTTCCCTGCGAGAATGACAGAAAGAACAGCAACAGCAACAGCTGGTTCAATTCGATGTGAGGTTTTTATGAGTCCATGCGCTGGAATTGAGGAGATCGAGGAGGAAGCTGGTTCGTCTTCGATCGAAAACGAAATAAGTCGCCGGAGTTTTCTGGCGGTGGGCGGGGTCGTGTCGGCCGGGTTGGCGGTGGGCTTGCCGCATGTGCTGATCGCGCAGGAAGGCCATGCGGTGAAGAATCCGCAGATGCTGGATGTGACGTTGTCGATCAACAAACAGCCGAGGCATGTGTCGATCGATACACGGACGACGCTGCTGGATTTGCTGCGCGAAGAGCTTGACCTGACCGGGAGCAAGAAGGGTTGCGACCACGGGCAGTGCGGCGCGTGTACGGTGCTGGTCGATGGGCGAAGGGTGAACTCCTGCCTGACGCTGGCGGTGGCCGCACAGGGCGCGGAGATTACGACTATCGAAGGGCTGGGCACGCCCGACGCGCTGCATCCGGCGCAGGCGGCGTTTCTGGAGCACGATGGCTTTCAGTGCGGATACTGCACGCCGGGGCAGATTTGTTCGGCGACGGCGTTGCTGGATGAGGTGAAGCGCGGGGAGTTGTCGAAGGTGAGCTTCGATACGGGGGCGAGGTCGCATCCGCAGATGACGGAGCGCGAAATTAAGGAGCGGATGTCGGGAAATATCTGCCGGTGCGGGGCGTACGCGAATATTGTGGCGGCGGTGCGGGCGTTGACGATGGGAGGTGCGGCGTGAATCCATTTTCGTATGAGCGAGCGACTGGCGCGGAGGCGGCGATTCATGCGGCGCTGCCGCGCGGGGCGAAGTTTCTGGGCGGTGGGACCAACCTGGTCGATCTGATGAAGTGTGGCGTTGAGCATCCGGCGACGCTGGTGGATGTGAACCACGCCGGGATGGATAAGATCGAGGCTTCGAGTGGAGGGGCGAGGATTGGAGCGTCGATGAAGAACTCCGATTTGGCGAACCATCCGATGATTGTCGAGAATTATCCGCTGTTGTCGCAGGCGCTGTTGAATGGCGCGAGCGCGCAGCTTCGCAATATGGCGACGACGGCGGGGAACCTGATGCAGCGGACGCGCTGCTACTACTTCATGGACATGGCGTTTCCGGCGTGCAACAAACGCGAGCCGGGGAGCGGATGCGCGGCCATCAAGGGATTCAATCGGATTCACGCGATTCTGGGTCAGGCGGACGAGGGGGCGACTTCGGCGCATACGTGTATCGCGACCAATCCTTCCGACATGAACGTCGCGCTGGCCGCGTTGGGTGCGACGGTCGAGGTGCAGGGGCCGAAGGGGAAACGGTCGATTCCGATGGGCGATTTTCATCGGCTGCCGGGCGAGACCCCGGAGGTGGACACGAACCTGCGACCCGGTGAGTTGATTGTCGCGGTGACGCTGCCGGCGGCGAAGTTTGCGAAGCACTCGTGGTATTTGAAGGCGCGGGACAGGCAGTCGTATGCGTTTGCGCTGGTGTCGGTGGCGGCGGGGTTGGAGATGGAGGGTGGGGCTGTTAAGTCCGCGGGATTGGCGCTGGGTGGAGTGGCACTGAAGCCGTGGCGAACGGTGGAGGCGGAAGCGGCGCTGGTCGGGAAGCCTGCGACTGCGGAGACGTTTCGGAAGGCGGCCGATGCGGCGTTGGCGGGAGCGCATGGATATGAGCACAACGGCTTCAAGGTTGAGCTTGCGAAACAGTGTGTGGTGCGGGCGCTGACAGTCGCCGCGAAGGGAGGCCGGGCATGATGGAAGAGACGCAGACGCATCCGCGCAAGCAGATGGGGCACCGCTACGACGGCGTAGCAAAAGTGACGGGAACGGCGAAGTATGTGGCCGAGTTTAGCGAGCCGTTTTCGAAGAAGGAAATGCTTTATGGCTACGTCGTTCAGGCGGCGATTCCCGCGGGGACGGTGGTCTCGATGGATCATGCCGCGGCGGAGCGGTCGCCGGGAGTGGTGGCGGTGCTGACGCCGTTCAATGCGCCGAAGCTGCCTGCGGCGGCGGGCGACCCGAAGCCACCAGCCAAGCGCCGAATCTCTGTGTTGCAGGACGCCGACGTGAGCTACAGTGGGCAGCCGATTGCGGTCGTGGTGGCGCGGTCGCTGGTAGAGGCACAGCAGGCTGCGCGTCTGTTGAAGGTTCGCTACAAGGAAGAACCCGCGAAGCTGGAGTTTATGAAGCATCTCGACGAAGCGCGCCTGCCCAAGCTACAGAGCAAGGAGCCTGCGTCCAACCGCCGTGGAGATATTGCAGCGGGCATGGCGAAGGCCACCGTGACGGTCGAAGGGACGTACATTACGCCCATCCAGAACCACAATCCGATGGAGCCGCACGCGACCATCGCGTGGTGGGAGGGCGAGAAGCTGAATGTGTACGACTCGACGCAGTACATCACGGGCGTGAAGATGTCGTTGGCGAAGTTGTTCCAGATTCCGCTCGACGACGTGCGAGTGCGCTGTCCGAATACAGGTGGAGGATTCGGGTCGAAGGGGTCGACGTGGTCGCATGTGGGGCTGGCTGTGATGGCGTCGAAGGTGGTCGGCAAGCCGGTGAAAATCGCGCTGGGGCGTGAGCAAATGTTTGGGCCGGTGGGCGCGCGGCCTTCGACGGTGAACAAAATCAAAATTGGCGCAACGGCGGATGGAAAGATTGTCTGCATCGAGCAGGATGTGGCGATGAATGCGTCGGTGATGGAGGATTTTACCGAGCACTCGGCGGGGCCGGCGAAGATGCTGTACGACATTCCGACGCTGCGAGTTTCCGAAAAGCTGGTGGAGCAGAACCTCGGCGTGAGCACGTACCAGCGCGCGCCGGGTGAAGCGCCGGGGACGGCGGTGCTTGAGATCGCGATGGATGAGTTGGCGGAGAAGCTCAAGATGGACCCCCTGCAGCTTCGGCTGGTAAATTACGCCGAGAAAGATCCGAGCCGTGATCGTCCGTGGACGTCGAAGCATCTTCGCGAGGCGTACGCGCAGGCGGCGGAGCGGTTCGGTTGGTCGAAGCGCAATGCGCAGCCGGGGACTGTGAAGGAAGGCGACAAGCTGATCGGTTACGGCATGGCGACGGCGACGTATCCGGCCAACCGCTCGCCGGCGCAAGCGGTGGTGCGGATACTGCCTGGCGGGCGGGCCTTCGTCGGCTCGGGCACGCAGGACCTGGGCACCGGAATGTATACGATGCTGGCGCAGACGTGCGCGGACGCGCTGGGCATCGATGCATCGATGGTGGAAGCGAAGCTGGGCGATTCGACGCTGCCGCATGCGCCGGTCTCGGGCGGGTCGCAATCGACGGCGTCGGTGACACCGGCGGTCGTGGAGGCTTGCACGCAGGCGAAGTTGAAGCTGGCGGAGTTGGCGATCGCGCAGGAAGCGTCGCCTCTTCATGGTCTGAAGACCGGCGATATCGAGGCCCGGGGCGGCAAGCTGGTGATGACGTCGGATCCCGCGCGCGCGGACACCTTTGCCGCGATTATTGCTCGCGGCGGCAACCAGCCCGTGGAGGCGATGGGATCGTCGGAGCCGGGCGCGGACAGGGACGCGTATACCTCCAACTCCTGGGGCGCGGTGTTCGCGGAGGTGGCCGTGGATGTGAATACGCACATGGTCGAAGTGCGGCGCGTGGTCGCGACCTACGATATCGGGACGCTGATGAACGACAAGACCGGGATCAACCAACTGCAAGGCGGGATCGTGTGGGGCATCGGCTTTGCGCTGCACGAAGAGACGCACATCGACCCGGTATATGGGCGCACGGTGAATGAAAACTTTGCCGAGTACCATGTGCCCGTGAACGCCGATATCGGGACGCTGGACGTGACGGTGTTGAACATTCCAGATACGAAGTTCAATCCTCTGGGGGCGCGCGGGATTGGCGAGATTGGCATCACGGGCGCGGCGGCGGCGGTCGCGAACGCGATCTATAACGCGACGGGGAAACGGGTGCGGGACTATCCGATTACGCCGGACAAGCTGATGAAGAGCAGAGGATAGAGTGAAGAGTGAAGAGAAAACGCATTCGATTTATCACAAATTGCTGTGGCGATTGTGATATGAGGTCGCACAGAACTTTTTGAACTTCAGGAGGTTTCCCGTGCGCACATTTCGTATCTACTGGCCCGCCGCAGTGGTGGCCATGATTGCTTCGTTTCTTTTTGACGCGGCGTGGTTTTCGTACTTTCGGACGCAGTGGCTGGCCGGAATCGGTAAGACCATGGAGTCGCTGCAACAGACAGGGGTGAATCCCGCGATTCAGTATGGGACGGCGCTGCTTTGTTCGTTTGTAGCGGCCATCGTCTTGTCTATTTGCATTCAGGCGACGGGCGAGCAAACACTGAGGCGCGGGATTGCGTGTGGGGCGTTTTTATGGCTGGGATTTGTGGCGACGAGCTTCGCGAAGTATTACATCTTCGAGGTGCGGCCGCTACAGCTTTATGCCATCAATATGGGCGACGCGCTGATCGGAATGGTGCTGATGGGGGCCATTGTCGGAGCGTGGCGGGGGAAAGCAAGAGGGTAGAGGGCCGGGTGATTGTGTCGATGAGCCGAACGATTCACGCCGCGCTATCAGTTGTGGGCGGGCGTTGCGACTTTGGCGTCCAATTCAAAGTGATGCGGGGAACGGCGGGGCTCGAACCCACGATCTCTGCCGTGACAGTGACGCTGTAACGCGTAGCTTATAGAAATCAGGGACAACGGATGGGAGTAGTCTGGATGTGAAGTGAAACACTTTCACCAAGTCGGTGTGCTCCTCCTTTTGCTCGTATCATGCGTGGCGCCGGCGATGGCATGTATGACGCCCGATGCTCAGATGAGCGCTGAAGAACGGGATTGCTGTCGCATGATGCAGGGCCACTGTGGGCAGATGGATATGCCCGGTTCGAACAACTGCTGCAAGAAGGCCCCTAAAGGCGTGTCCGACAGCGCTTTGAAGACGGACACGGTGACGTTGCACCCTGTGACGTTTGCTATCGCATGGATGTCATCGTTTGATCTTCTGGCTCCAGAAAATGCGAGCCGTGTCTGGATTCAACGTCCTGAACACTCGCCGCCAGAGCCTCCACCCTCCGCAATCACCATCCTAAGAATCTAGTTCGCTCCTTTCTCGCTGAAGATTGGAGCCGCGCATTTGCGCGCGCTCATGTCTGAACTTGCAATCGAGACAGGAGTTCCCTATGAAGGTGGCCTTGTATTGGACCGCCGCATTGGTGATGGCAACAGGCGTCATTGCGCGCGCGCAAGAGATGACCGGAACGCCGACACCACTTGCGCCGTTGATTTCAGAAGCGCAGTCGAGCAACACGCAGATTTCCGCCGCGGACCATGCCTGGAAGGCGGCGACGCACGTTGCTCAACAAGTGACGACACTGCCCGATCCGCAGTTTACGGTCCAGTCGTTCAGCGTCGGCAGTCCCAAGCCGTTTGCGGGGTTCAGCAACAGCAACTTCGCCTACATCGGGTTTGGGGCATCGCAGGACATTCCCTACGCCGGGAAGCTCCGACTCAAGGGCGATATAGCGAACCGGGACGCGGATATACAGCAGGTGCAGACTGACCTCCTGCGTTCGTCGATCACGGACCAAGTGAAAGTGCTCTATCTGCGGCTGGCTTATCTTGACG
>JALYTE010000043.1 GCA_030854435.1 Acidobacteriota bacterium
CGTCCATCCTGCTCGGCACGGCCAGTTCCAACAACGGCATCAACCTGCAGACGTTTACCTTCCAACCTACGGCGGCGAACCCCTCCTTCCCACTCAACACCTCCTATCCCAACAACACCTGCGGGGCACCGCAGCAGACGCCAAGTTGCGCTCCGCCCACTGGCTTCAACGCGGTCAAATCGAACATCTATGCCTTCTCGTCCAAATATCACCAGCCTGAGGTCATCCAGTACAACCTCCAAGTGCAGCAGCAGGTCGCCAAAGACGCCTCGTTTACCCTCGGCTATCTCGGCGTTCGGGGACTTCGCCTCACCCGCACCCGCGACAACAACTTCACCACCGAGACCCCGGCTTCGATCGCCGTGCAAGGATCGAGCACGCCGCTGAGTTATCAATTGATCGGCGGCACGCCCACGTTTCTCAACCCCAACTTCAACCGTGTCTTCCTGTTCGAGGCCTCGGCGCACTCCACCTACCACGGCCTCACCGCGCAGCTCGACCAGCGTTTTGCCAGCGGCCTTCAGTTCAGCGTCGCATACACCTTCAGCAAGGTCATCGACGACGCGCCCGACGCCACCGCCGTCGTGCTAGGCTCGGACGACGCCAAGCTGAACTACGACCCCTTGCGTCCGCGCCTGGATATCGCTCCCGGCAACGACGACGTTCGCAACCGCTTCGTCGCCAGTACGGTGTGGGACTTGGATACTTATGCGCGCGGATTCCACGGCATCGTCCGCCAAGTCGCAGGCGGATGGCAGATTAGCGCCATCGGCACCGCGCAGTCGGGCCAGCCCTACTCCTCCACGCTCAACAGCGCGCTCAACGGAAGCCAGAACACCGCCAGCCAGCGCGTTCCGGGAACGTCCCGCAACCAGAACCGCCTGCCCAACTTCTACTCGCTCGATCCGCGCCTGACCAAGACCATCGGCGCAGGAGACCGGGTCAACCTCAAGCTGATCGCCGAGGCGTTCAACATCCTCAACCACAGCAACGTGACCGGCGTCTTCAGCAATCAGTTCATCGTAGGAAACATCGCCGGAACTCCCACCCTCATCCCCAACAATAGCCCCACCAGCACCACCAGGTTCCAGCTTCCCAGGGTCTTCAGCAACAGCTCCGGCGGAGCCTCCTACGCAGGTCGCGTCATCCAACTCGCCGCCAAAGTCACCTTCTAACTGTCTAACTGTGCGAAACGCAATTCAGAAAAACGAACGGCCCGGAGCGATCCGGACCGTTCGTTTTTTCTCTACGCTCAACACTCTTTACGCCTTTCCCCCGACCATCTGCTTCGCGTCCGACAGCGTCACCTTCACCGACAACCGCTGGCGTCCGCGGAACACGGTCAGCACCATCGTGTCGCCAGCATGGTGCGCGTTCATGGCGTTGGAGAGGTCCTGCGGGGTCGTGATCTCCTGGCCGTCTGCGGCCACAATCAGGTCGCCGCCGAGCATCACCGGAATGTTGCCCATGTAGGCTTGCTGACTGCCGCCGCGCAGGCCCGCGCGCTCCGCCGCTCCGCCCGGAAGCACGCGGTCGATCAGGATGCCGTAATCCGCGGGCAGGCCAATCTGTTCGGCAAGGTCCGGGCTGATGGGCAGTGGCACGATGTCGAGCGAAGGCCTGCGCACGCGTCCATATTTGGCGAAGTCGTCCAGCACCGCCTTCGCCGTCTGGATCGGAATGGCAAACCCGATGCCCGCCGACTGGTCCGCGCCGCCGTTGGGGTTCGACGCAATCAGCGTGGTGATCCCGATGACTTCGCCGCGCGAGTTCAGCAGCGGGCCGCCGGAGTTGCCGGGGTTCACCGAAGCGTCGGTCTGGATGGCGTCCTCGATCTTGTTGCCCGAGGGCAGCGCGACCGAGCGAATGGCGGAAATGATGCCGCGCGTCATCGTCCCAGAGAAGCCGAACGGATTGCCCAGCGCATACACTTTCTGGCCGACGACTAGGTTGGTGGACTCGGCCAGCGTCGCCGGCGTCAGGTCGGGCACGTCTTTGATTTGCAGCAGCGCGATGTCGTGGTTCTTGTCCGCCCCGACCAGGGTCGCCTTGTACTTCTTTTTATTCGACAGCGTCACCTCGACAAGCTGCGCGTTGTCGATGACGTGGTTGTTGGTCAGGATGTGTCCCTGCTTGTCGAGAATGAATCCCGAACCCTGGCCTTGTTGCGGCACTGGACGGTAGAAAAAATCGTAGGCCATCGCCGTGCTCGTGATGTTGACCACCGACGGCAGCGCGCGTTTGTAGACGGCGATGTTCTCCTGCTCCTCGGTGTCGAAGGCGGGCGCGGCGGAGGCTTGAGTCAAGGAAAAATTGCCCAGCGGCCCGCTGATGGAGGCTTGCGTCGTCGCGTCCGGCGCGGCCCCGCGACGCACCAGCCCCGCGAGCGCGCCCGTGGGTATATAGCGCGTGGACAGGTAATAGAACGACGCAAGAATCAGAAGGACGAAGACAATGGGACGCAGTTTCATTTTGAAAAGGATCCTCGGCTGCGCT
>JALYTE010000061.1 GCA_030854435.1 Acidobacteriota bacterium
TGGCGGCACCGACGCCACTTTCAGCGGCAACGCCGAGTTCACCGCTACGCCGACAACGCACACCCACGACGCATCTCACGATACGGTCGGCGCAGTCGCGCTCGACCGATACGGCAACCTTGCCGCCGCCACCTCCACCGGAGGCACGCTTTCAAAAACTCCTGGCCGGGTTGGCGATTCGTCGCTCATCGGTTGCGGTTGCTACGCCGACAACCTCTCCGCCGCCGTCTCGCTGACGGGCTGGGGCGAGCCGATCATGAAGCTCGTGCTGGGCAAATGGGCGGTCGACCGCGTCGCCGCCGGAAGCACGCCACAGGAGGCCGCGTCAGGCGCCATCGACTACCTCTATGCACGCCTCGGCGGACACGGCGGCATCATCCTGCTTGGCCCCGACGGGCGGCTCGGCATCGCGCACAATACGCCGCGCATGGCCTGGGGCATCGCCAACGCCAGCGGCACGAAGCTCGGAATCACTCGTAACTAAGGGCCGACCTACAGAGTCAAAAGTGCTGCCCGGTAGAATCCATGCAGGAGCAAACGCCTTGCGCTTAAGTCTCGCGATCGCATCCAATGAGTCGAATGGCAGAAGCCACAGAACCCGTAACGACGAGTCCGGCATTGTTTCCAGATATCGCCGAACGCGAGCCTGAAAACCGTCCACTCACTCCCGAGCAGGCCGACAAGCTGCCGCATATCCATCGTCTGCTGCTGAAGCAGTACGGCAAGCCGCCCGAGCGCGAACTGTGGGACCCGCTAACGCAGTTCATCTATGCGCTGCTCGCTTCGCGCACCAAGACGCCCGCATCGCACGCCGTCATGCGCGACCTCGAACGCCGCTTCAACGCTGGCCCAGGACACTGGGAAAATGTTCGCGACGCCACTGTCACCGAGATCGAGCACGCCATCGGCGTCGTCACGTTTCCTGAAGTCAAAGCGCCGCGCCTGAAGATCGCGCTGCAACAAATCACCGAACGCTACGGTTCGCTCACGCTCGACTTCCTCGCCAAATACCAGACCCCGAAAATTCGGAGCTGGTTGGAAGAGTTCGAGGGCGTCGGTCCGCAGATTTCCGCAGCGGTGGTCAACTTCTCGACGTTGCGCCGCCGCGCGCTGTGCGTCGATGCCAACCATTTGCGCGTGATTCAGCGCCTCTGCGTCGTGCCCCGCGCCGACGCCGCCACCACCGAGCAGCGCTTGATGCGCCTGGTCCCCGAAACCTGGGACGCAGCCATGCTCGACGAGCACCACTCGCTCGTCAAGCTGCACGCGCAGACGCTCTGCACCTTCTCCGAACCGAAGTGCGAGGGCTGCCCGCTGCTGAAGCTCTGCCCCACCGGCCAGCGCAACCTGGCCGAACTGCACCTCACGACAGCGACCCAAGCCTGAGCGCCGATTAACGCCGACCTCCGGCAAGCCGATAACCATCCTGGACAGGATTTTCAGAGTGCGCCCGCGCCCAAACTCTCTACATTGGGGCGAAGCTCGCCGCGCGCTTTATCCGACCGGAAAGGTATCTACCATGCGCCGTTCCTTACTCATTTGCACCGCCATCGCGGTCATTTTCTCTTCCGGCGTCCCCGCTCGCGCCGACAAGTTCACCTTTACCTTTGCCGGATCAGGTTTTTCAGGGTCCGGATTTCTGTTCGGCAGCCCCGACCCATTTGCCTCCGGGGCTTTCGACATCGCGAGCGCCACGGGAACCATCAATGGCTCGTCCATCGCCATCGCTGCCGGTTCGATGTCCAACAGCTCCAGGGCCGTTGCCGACCCGTCCGGCAAGTTTCTGGTCGATGACGTGATCTATCTCAACGGCAGCCATGGCAACCTCGGCGGCGATTACGCCAGCTTCCTCGACAACGAGGGCCTGCTCTTCGCCGATGCGTCGTCTACCCTGTACAACGTCTACTCCGGCGGCGGCGATCAGGTCCTCGACTCTCCGGGCAACTACCCAAACTCGGTGCCGGTGACGTTCGAGATCGCCACGACTCCGGAGCCGTCCTCACTGGCGCTGCTGGGCACAGGCATTCTGGTAACGGTCGGCGTCGCGGGCATGTTTCGCCGCCGGACCTCCAACCCACGCTACCTTCGCGGCTGGCTGGACTGACGGTCGCCGTTTAGAGTCCGTCCTCGCCTCATCGCGGCTACACTAATACGGCGATGGACATCCAAGCCCTCACCGAAAACTTCGCCCTGCCCGGCATGCTCGCCTTCGACGAGAGCGACGCTGGCCTCGTCCGCGCCCGCGTCACCACACCCGCCTGCACGGCCGAGGTTTATTTCCAGGGCGCGCACCTAGCGCTCTGGCAGCCGGTCGGCCACGGTCCGGTACTCTTCCTCAGCGAGCAGTCCAGCTTCTTGCCCGGCAAGGCCATTCGCGGCGGCGTCCCCATTGTCTTCCCTTGGTTTGGGAGCCGCACGCCCTCTCCCGGCAACTCCCGCACGGACGGCCCTTCGCACGGCTTCGCGCGCACCGAACCCTGGGAGCTGGCCTTCGCCGCCCTCTCCGGCGACGACATCCACCTGACCTTCACGCTCGCGCCTACCGCGCAGGCCCGCGCTCTCGGCTTCGACAACTTCCGCCTCGCGTACCACCTTGTCCTCGGCGAAACGCTCACCTTGCGCCTCACCGTCGCCAACGATGCCAACGCGCCGCTGCATTTTGAAGAAGCGCTGCACACCTATCTCGCCGTGGGCGAAGCCGGCAAAGTCCGCATCGACGGCCTCGCCGACACAGAGTACCTCGACAAGACCGACGGCTTCCGCCGCAAACTCCAGACCGATCCCACCATTACCCTCAGTGGCGAAACCGACCGCCCTTACCTCAACACCGCCAGCACGGTCACGCTCGAAGACCCCGTCCTCCTCCGCCGCATCATCGTCGCCAAGCAAGGGTCACAGACGACCGTGGTGTGGAACCCCTGGATCGAACTCTCCGCCAGGTTGACCGACATGGCAGACAGCGGATGGCGCCAAATGACCTGCATCGAAACCGCCAACGCCGCCGACAACGCCATCGAACTCGCCCCCGGCTCCACGCACACCCTGGAAGCCCGCATCTCCGTCGAGGGCCTGTAGTGAACGCCCCTACTTTGCGACGGCCTCTGCTCGCGTACTTGGCGCTGCTGGCGCCGGTGATGTGGGCGGCGATGCGTTTCGATCCGTATACGGTGGACGGCGATGCCGTGGCCTACATGGACATCGCCGGCCTGCTGCATGCGCACCATTGGGCGGGTGCGGTGAACGGCTATTGGCATCCGCTCTACCCGGCGCTGCTGTGGTTAGCGCAGGTGGTGGCGCACCCTTCGCGGGCGAACGAACTCGCCGCATACACGGCCGTCAACTTCTTTATTTTTTTTGCGCAGGTTGCGGCCATGCTCGGGTTTACGACGGCGCTGGTGCGCCTTCGCGAGAGCATGGGAGCGCCGCCTGCTTTGTTGTCCGTGAATGCGCTACGGCTGCTAGGCGTGGCGCTGCTGGTGATCGCGACGCAGCGCGAGTTGTCGCTCGGCAAGGTGCGGCCCGATGGCGTGCTACAGGCGCTGATTCTCGCGGGGCTGGCGATGTTGTTGTACGCGCTGGCTTCGCGGCGGACGTTTTTCGCGCCGCTGATGGGCCTGTTTTTCGGGCTGGCCTATCTCACCAAATCGTTCGCGTTTTTGATCGCGCTGCTGGCGATCGCGACGTTGGTATTGTTCCAGTGGCTTGTACAGCGCCGGTCGTTGGGGCGCGCGCTGGCGGGCGGCGCGCTGGCCTTCGTGGTGTTCGCCGCAGTGGCAGCGCCGTATGTCGTGGCGCTGTCGCGGCAGAAGCATAGGTTCGATTTTGGCGACTCCGGCAGCCTCAACTTTGCGTGGTACGTCGGCGGCACGGAGAAGATGCACCTGGAGCCGTGGATGACCGCCAGCTTCGGATCGTCGGACGTGAAGCTGATTCACCCGGAGCGGCAATTGCTCGCGCCGCAGGGGGCGAACGGCGGCGGCGTGTACAGCTACAAGCAGCTTGCGTTGGGGACCTATCCGGCGTGGTTCGATGCGACGTATTTCAATGAGCGCATTGTGCCTCATATTGAACTCGGACAGCTTGCGAAACGCGACGAGCGAAATGTTGTGTTGGTGTTCCGCTACCTGCTCAATCATCCGGAACCGCTGATTTTGCTGGCGCTTCTGCTCGGCGTTGGAGCGAGTCTGCGGAGCGGATTGCGGGTGCGTTTCTGGTGGCCACCCGTGGCGTTGGGACTGGCGATGTGGGCCATCTATGGGCTGGTGAACATCGAGGAGCGCTATGTGACGGTCGCATATTTCGCGGTGCTGTTACCGCTGTTTGCGACGCTCGAAATTCGCGGCGACGATGCATCGCGGCGTGGTCTTTTCGCGGGGCTTCCCGTCGATGCTCTGCAAACGACGGCAGGTGCGTTGGTGATTCTGTTTGCGTTTCTGGCGTTGGGAGAGACGGCGCGAGAAGCCGCACAAGAGCGTCGAGATGAAGCGGTTGCTGGCCTAGCGCACGGCTGGTATAGCCCACAGATTTTCGGTGCGGCAGAGGGCTTGCGCGCACTGGGTGTTCGACCGGGCGATGAGGTCGCGTGCGTAGGCACAACGGCTTGCTTGTACGATCACTACTGGGCGCGGCTGGCGGGCGTTCGCGTCCTGACCGAAATTTATGAGCCGGAGTCGAAGCATTTGATCGATCAATTGCAGGCCATGCCAAATCTCGCTCAAGCCTACGACGCGGTGCGCGCGCAGGGTGCGCAGGTGCTCGTCGGGCGCTTCGATCCGGGTGAGATGAATGCCGCGCATCCCGCTTCGGCGGGGTGGGTGCGGCTGGGCGAAACCGCGTTTTATGCGCTGCCGTTGAACTTGAAAACTGGCCCCAGCAATTCCAACGATTTAAACGATCCCGATGGCTCTATGGAAGCTCCGACTAAGTGCGTGGATGGTTCTACGGAGGGAGCAGGGGCCTTTAGACCCCTGAATCCAGCGGTCTGCACGATGGGCTTTAGCCCCGGAGGCCATGCCGACGGGCTTGATCGGACCTTCACTAACGACGGTGCCGGACGATGAATGAGGGCTTGCGCGGCACATCGAACCCAGTCGAGTTGACGGTCGTGATGCCGTGCCTGAACGAGGCCGAGACGTTGGCCGCGTGCGTCGACAAAGCGCTGGCGGCGTTGCGCGAAAACGGCATTGTTGGTGAAGTGGTCGTCGCCGACAACGGCTCGACCGACGGCTCGCAGCAGATCGCAGCGGAGCACGGTGCCCGCGTCGTCGCGGTGCCGGTGCGCGGATACGGCGCGGCACTGAATGCGGGAATCGCCGCGGCACACGGGCGTTTTGTGCTCATGGCCGACGCCGACGACAGTTACAACTTCGCGCATATCCCGCGCTTCCTCGCCGAACTGCGCAAGGGCGCGGACCTCGTGATGGGCAACCGTTTTCAAGGCGGCATTGGGCCGGGAGCGATGCCCGCGCTGCATCGCTACCTCGGCAATCCGGTGTTGAGCCAGTTGGGACGCGCGCTGTTCCATGCGCCGATCGGGGACTTCCATTGCGGCATTCGCGCCTTCTCGTGCGAGGCGTACGAGCGGTTGGATTTGCGCACTACGGGCATGGAGTTTGCCAGCGAGATGGTGGTCAAAGCTTCGCTGCTCAAGCAAAAAATCGTCGAGGTGCCGACGACGTTGCAGAAAGACGGTCGCAGCCGGCCGCCGCACTTGAAGACATGGCGCGACGGCTGGCGGCATCTGCGATTCTTGCTGGTGTACTCGCCGCGCTGGCTGTTTCTATTTCCGGGGCTGGCGCTCATGCTCGGCGGATTTGCGCTCATGGCGTGGCTGTTGCCTGCGGAGAGGCCGTTGGGCCACGTCAATCTCGGCGTCGATACGCTGGCCTACGCCGCTGCCGCGGTGCTGCTGGGCTTCCAACTGGTGTTCTTCGGCGTGGCCGCGAAGGTGTTTGCGATCACCGAAGGCCTGCTGCCGGAGGACGAAAGTTTTGCCCGCTGGTTCAGGTTCGTCAATCTGGAGTCGGGGTTGATTGTGGGCGTGCTGCTGGTGCTGACGGGGCTGGGAATTGCGATTTCGTCGGTAAGCGCGTGGGCCCACACCGGCTATGGCCCGCTGCCGCCGGTGCAGATGATGCGCCGCACCCTGCCCGCGATGATGTGCCTCATGCTGGGGACGGAAGTATGTTTCGCGAGTTTCTTCTTGAGCTTGCTGGGGCTGAAGCGGCGGTAGGCAAAGCCAACTTCGCTAGTCGTCGCCGCGTCCGGCGAAGCTCCAGCGACGCACCGGCCCGACGTCGACGTGGACGAACCGGCTGACGGGATAATAGCCGACGCCGCCCGCTTGCAGGCTCAAGGCCGCGTCGCGGAGCTTGCGGGTGGTGATGCCTGGGACGCGGATGTCGATGGCCTTCGCCAGCGTGTGCTGCGAATTTTTGGCCACGCCGGTGTTCGCGCTGCGGGTGCGCAGGAAGTTGTTGCTCCAGGGCGTGCGGTAGCCGCAAACGATGTCGACGACGGCGTTGGGCCGGCCCAGGCGGCCAAGCAGATTGTGGAGAAGGTCGAACTCCCGGGGATCGTAGCGGCTCTGGTCCTGGGTGCGGGAGTCGCGCAGGAAGTAGTTGAGCCTTACCATCGCGGCGGGCAGATACGTGTCCCCGATGCGGTAGACGAGGTCGATGCTTTCCCCGCTGTGCAAGTGGTGGAGCTTGAGGTGATAATGTTCGCCGCTAAGCGGGGCCGCGCCAGAAGTCCCCATTTCGCCCATCGCGAGCGTCGCGGACGCGTCCGCAGGGACGGTGGCGGCCAGAAAGGCAACCGCAAGGAACGCGGCGGCGGCAGCGCTACAGAAAGAATGCTTGCGGACTTTTCGATCTGGTGCAGCGCTCTTGGATGC
>JALYTE010000096.1 GCA_030854435.1 Acidobacteriota bacterium
CGCGCAGACCCTCACCCTCGTTCAACGTAACGTCGGAAGGCTTGACGTCGGTCTTGCGGTGCGCCGACCGATTTATCGCCCCTTTGGTTTTCTGCTCGTTCGCTGGGGCATTTGAAAGCGCGCGGTATTTCTTCGCGGTCGAGCGCAGATCTAGTCCCTGCATCGGCTTCATCCGCACCAGGCCAAAGATGAAAAGCGCGCCCACGACCACGCTCGTCAGCGCCAGCGAGTCGGTAACGCGCCGCAGCCGTTTCCATCGTTTACGCTGGGGGTCGAAGAAAACCTGTTTGCTCATGACTAAGACTTCATCATTACACGCACCGCTGGCGTCGATAGACGAAGGTGCAAGCCGCTGGCTCGATGCACCCGTTATGATGCTGAGAAAGCATGACAGGGCGAGCCAGACAACCACGCACCCGCTCCGCCTATCGGTGGCACGCCCTCGCGGCGCTTATCGCCGGTTTACTCCTGCGGCTGTATTTTCTGCGCGAGCAAACACACATCCAGGGCGACTCGCTGGTCTACGGCGACCTCGCCACAAATATTCTTAAACACCACATCTACGGCCTCACCGAAGCGGCCGACATTCGCTCCACTCTCATCCGCCTCCCCGGTTATCCCTTGTTGGTGGCCGCGTGTTTCGCCGTGTTTGGCGTAGGAAACTACGCCGCCGTCCTCTGGTTGCAACTGCTCCTCGACCTCGCCGCATGTTTCCTCGTGGCCGCGCTCGCCTGTCGCCTGATGGGTGAGCGAGCGGGACTCGCCGCGCTCTGGCTGGCCGCGCTTTGTCCCTTCACCGCCAACTATATTGCCGCCCCGCTGACCGAAAGTTCCGCCGTATTCTGCGCCGCGCTGGCCTTCTACTCACTCGAACGCTGGGCCGCGCACGTCCGCGAATCCGCAACGCTCAACGCATGGCTCTGGCCGCTCGGATTCTCGCTCGCCTTTGCGGCGCTGCTGCGCCCTGACCGCCTTCTGCTGGCGTTCGCGGTCGTCTCGGCGATGGCGTGGATCGCGTGGAATTCGCACGGCAGCGCCCGTCGCAGGACCTTCGCTCAGACCGTTCTCATCGCTCTGGCGGTCGCGCTTCCACTGGCGCTCTGGGGAGCACGCAACTGGCGGGTCTTCCATGTGCTCCAGCCGCTCGCGCCCAAGAGTGCCACCGACCCCGGAGAGTTTGTCAGCCACGGTTTCGACCGCTGGTACAGGACCTGGGCGATCGATTTCAAGTCTACCGACGATATTTACTGGAGTTACGACGGCTCGCCGCTATCGCTCGACGATCTTCCATCCCGAGCGTTCGATTCCGAACCTCAACGCGAAGAAACCGCGGCCCTCTTCGATCGTTACAACCAACTCGACAGCGCAACGCCCGCAGTCGATGCGGCATTCGCGGCGCTCGCTGCCGAACGAATCGCCGCGCATCCGGTCCGATATTATCTAGAACTCCCGGTACTCAGGGTCGTAAATATGTGGCTACGTCCGCGCACTGAAATGTTGCCATTGCCCAACGATTGGTGGCGATGGCGCGCGCATTCCCTCGCGAGCGCCGGGGCCGCGGCCTACGCCGCGCTCAATCTCGCTTACCTGATGCTCGCCGCCCTCGGACTTTACAAATGGCGACAGCAGAGTTGGAGCCACCGTCGCGCGCTCGCATTCGCGCTTCTAGCGTTCGTTCTGATGCGCTCCGCCATGCTTCTGACCCTCGACAACTCCGAGCCGCGCTACACCATCGACTGCTATCCCGTAGTCCTGCTGCTGGCGGCTTTTGCATTTGTCTCGTCGCGGACAATCAAGGACCGACATGCGTCGTATGCGGCCCGCCCTTGATCGCAAAGCTGCCCATATCGATCTTGCCGTTCAACTTTATGTGCGAGTAGGTCGCCGTGCGCCGGTCGTGCGACGGCGTATCGAACACCTGCTTCAGCGTGACCCCTCGCACCGGATCCACCCAGATCGTCACATGCGTAAACGTCTTCTGCACGCCGGGGTTCTTGCTCACTAGGTCGAGCTTCTCCGTCTTCACGGGCTGGCCTGAATCGGAGAGCGTTTCGCTGCCCTGGTCGGCGATGTTCCAGGCCTGCGCTAGCGCCTTTCCGCTGCCGCCAAAACCGAGCGTCAGAAACGTCTCATACTGCGCTTGATTCGGGCCCGCCTTCATGATGCGCACCTGATCGACGGGCACATCGAACAGCCGCAGAACGCCGCTCTTGTATTCCAGGACTTTCTCCTTCGCTTTAGTTTTCGGGTCGACGACCACCGCGCCCATCTGCGTCGATGCTCCTTTGCGCTCGAAGTAAATCGCCCCCGCCTGCGTCGTCGTGTCACGCACCACCGCTTCGTAGTAGTCCCACTGAAAGTCCGCGCGGGCGTTGCTGAAATGCGCGCTGGCCGCATCCAACTGCGCCAACACAGCCGCCAGATGCGCATCGGAGGCCTGCCCACGCACCGTCCCTGCCAGTACAAATAGCGCAAACGCCGCACGAAAAATCGAACCGAGCAATCGCATCGTCAATATGCGCCTTTCTTTCTTCTGTACTTGCTTTTCTTTCTGTCATTCCCGCAGGGAATCTGCTTTTGTATTTGGGCGGCCAACTCTTCTCGTTCGATGCCGCTAACGTCGCACGGTCGCATCGTAAGCGACGACTTTGCCTTTACCATCCACGACTGGCCGATAGCTCTCCAGCGTCACGTCTCCAGAGATGGGTGCAATCACCCGAAGCAGCGCCGCTTTACGTTGTTCCTCGGTCGCGGCGCCCTCCAGATCGTCCGCGCGAATTTCATACATCAGCGAGACGACGCCCGTATCGCTGCTGCTGCTGCTCTTCACCAGCACTTCGCTCGAACGCAGCGGGACTGTTTTGGTCGGCTTGGCTTTGAAGTCGATAAAGTGCGGCCCCACCAGCACGAACAAAATGATCGCCGTCACCATCACGTCGTACTGAATGCTGCCGCGCTCGTACGACCAGAAAATGTAGTTGCGTAGAAGCCGCATCATAACGCCCGTCCGAATGCTTGCCGCGCGATGACCGTCTCGCCGCCCATATAAGGCCGTAGCGCGGCGGGAATCCGCACCGAGCCGTCCGCCTGCTGATAGTTCTCCAACACCGCCAGATACGTGCGCCCGACGGCCAGCGCAGACCCGTTGAGCGTGTGGACAAACTCCGATTTCTTCGCCCCCGCGGGCTTGTAGCGGATGTTGGCGCGGCGCGCCTGAAAGCTCTCGCAGTTCGAGCACGAAGAAATTTCGCGATACGTCTGCTGGCCGGGCAGCCAGACTTCGAGATCGTATGTCTTTGCCGAACTGAAACCCATATCTCCAGTACACAGCAACATGCGCCGGTAGGGAAGCTCCAGCGCTTCCAGCACCGCCTCTGCGTCGCGGGTCAGCTTCTCGTGCTCGGCTTCGGAGTCTTCGGGCTTCGCGAACTTTACCAACTCGACCTTCTGAAACTGGTGTTGTCGTATCAAGCCGCGAACGTCCTTGCCGTAAGACCCGGCCTCGGAGCGGAAGCACGGCGTATATGCGCAGAACGAAATCGTCTCGGCCAGATTGATCGTCTCGTCGCGAAAGATGTTGGTCAGCGGGACCTCGGCGGTCGGAATTAGCCAGTGGTCGCTCTCCTCGAACTCGCCGGGAACATACGCGCCCTTGTCGTCGCAGTGAAAGAGGTCTTCGGCAAACTTGGGAAGCTGGCCGGTCCCGAACAGAGAGCGCGAGTTCACCATAAACGGCGGCAGAACTTCAACATAGCCGTGTTTGCTCGTGTGTAAGTCGAGCATAAAATTCGCCAGTGCCCGCTCCAGCCTCGCACCCGTTCCGAACTGCACCACAAACCGCGAGCCGGAAATCTTCGCCGCCCGCGCGAAGTCCAGAATGCCGAGTTGCTCGCCAATCTCCCAGTGCGGTTTGGCCGCGAAATCAAACTGCGGCAACTCGCCCCAGGTCTTGACGCACACATTGTCGTGCTCGGACTTGCCCACGGGCACGCTGTCCAGCGCCAAGTTCGGCAGACACTCCAGAACATCACGCAGCCTGTCAGTAGCAGCCTGTGCCGCCGCTTCCAACTGCTCGGTGCGCTCTTTCAAGTCATGCGTTCCAACCGTGACAGTAGCAACATCTTTACCTTCGCGCTTGAGCCGCGCAAACTCCTGCGAGAGCGCATTGCGCTGGGC
>JALYTE010000099.1 GCA_030854435.1 Acidobacteriota bacterium
GAGTACGTCCATTTTCGTGACGGCCTCGTGCTTTTCACTTACCTGCACCTCGCGCCGCTCAAGGCGCTCACCGATGCGCTGCTCACGAAGAAGGTCACAGGCATCGCCTATGAGACCGTCAAGGACGCCGCAGGTACGCTTCCCTTGCTGACCCCGATGTCTGAAGTCGCCGGACGCCTGTCGGTGCAGATCGGCGCGGCGTATCTCGAAAAAGAGCACGGCGGGCGCGGCGTTCTGCTCGGCGGCGTGCCCGGCGTGTCGCCCGGTAACGTTTGCATCATCGGCGGCGGCATCGTCGGCACCAACGCGGCCAAGATCGCGCTGGGCATGGGCGCGAGGGTCACGCTGGTCGATCTGAACCTGAACCGTCTGCGCGAGTTGGACGACATCTTCTCCGGCCGCATCTACACGCTCGCCTCGAACGCCTACAACGTCGAGCGCGCGGTCTGCGAAGCCGATTTGGTGATCGGCGGCGTGCTAATTCCCGGAGCGGCCGCGCCCAAGATCGTCACCCGCGGCATGGTATCCAAGATGAAGAAGGGCGCGGTCATCGTCGATGTCGCCATCGACCAGGGTGGGTGCATCGAGACCGCGCGCCCCACGACACACTCCGACCCCAGCTACGAGGTCGACGGCGTGGTCCACTACTGCGTCACCAACATGCCTGCCGCCGTGCCCAACACCAGCACGCTCGCGCTGACCAACGCCACGCTTCCCTACGTCCGTCAACTCGCCAAACTCGGAGCGGCAGCGGCGATCAAAGCCAACCCTGGAATCGCGGAAGGCGTGAACACCTACAACGGGCATCTCACCTACAAGGCGGTCGCCGAAGGCCAGAAGCGCGAGTTCCGCACGTTGGCTGATGTTCTGTAGCTCGTCTATCGAGGCAACAATATGCGATACATGATCGCCGCAATTCTCGCGATTGCGATAGCTTTCCTTCAACCCCCGATGGCCAATCCGCAGGCCGAGCGCCATGCTGAGGACCACAACAGCATCGACACCCGGCACGCCACGTTCGACATCTCATCCTTGAACGGCGTGCCGGTTTCCGGAAGGACCAATGCCCGGCCCGGACTGGACTACGAAGCGGCCGTCAGTGTGACGGTCGAGCACAAACTGGTGACTATGCATCGGGTCATCGTCGACCGCTCGCGAGGCTTTTACTTCGGTTACGACCTGGTCGTCGAACGCGTTACGAATCAGCCTCTCGTGCATCTACACTTTGCGCCGCTGTCTTCGCTCGAAACCTTCAAAGGCATTCAGTTCGATTCGCTTTCCCCCGGCGCATCGCCTGCGCCGTTGCAAGATAAGACCGTGGACTTCAATGCGCATGTCGCGATTCCATTGGAAAATGCTCAGGACGGCACGGCCCTCATCACCGACGAGCTGCGATTTGGGGGCGACGTTCCGGCTAGCTTATTCCACGCGCGTAAACAGGTAGACTTCTTCGCATGGGTACAGCGGCAGGTCGGCGTCGATTCTTCGTGGTCGCGCTGGGCGTGTCGCTGCTGGTGTTGGGACTCGCGCTCGCCACCCTCAACGCGTTCAACCTGAACTTCCTCAACCCCGCGTCGCCGACGCAAACCCTCGTTTTCATCGCGCTTTCGACGGTCTCGTTCCTGCTCTTCGTCGGCGTGCTTGTGCTGTTGGTGCGCAACGTTCTCAAGCTCTACCAGGACCAGCGCTCGCGCGTTCTCGGCACGCGCCTGCGCACCCGCATGTTGTGGGGAGCGGTGCTGGTGTCGCTGGTGCCGCTGGTCTTCATGTTCCTGTTCAGCTATGTGCTGATGAACCGCGCGGTCGATCGCTGGTTTTCGGAGCCGGTGACGCACATGCGCGACAACGCCAACATCATGGCCGCGCAACTTACGGGCTATGCCGCAGCCAATGCGCGCGCCGAAGCCGACTCCATCGCGGTCGGCCTCGCCAGCGTGCCCTCGCTTGAGGCCAATACACCAGTGCGCGGACAGGCGCATGGAAAAGAAGCGCGTGGAAAAGAGGCGCATGGAAAAGAGAGGCTCCGCCGCTCCGAGCGCGACGACATTGTGGCCGAACTGCAACGCCACGAGATCACCCTCCAGGGCGGCTTTGCCATCGTCTATCGCGACAACCGGCCATTCGCCTCGCTGCACATGCCGCGCAGCGATGGACACATCGCACAGCTCAAGGCGCTCAAGCCCGCGACTTCCGCGAGCGACGAAAATCCCTCCGGCGAGTCGCCCATCGTGTCGGTGCCCGTCCCCGGCCCTCCAGAGTCCACCATCCTGCAAGTTGCCCAGCGCAACGACGGTTCCATTTACGGTCTGGGGACCGTCGACTACACGCTCGCGACCGCAGGCATGAAGCGCGGCGGCAGCGTGGTTGTTGGGCTGCCAATTCCTCCCGGCATCGCCTCCACAACTCTCAGTCTTCGCGCCGCCACCGACGCCTACTGGACGCTGTTTCGCGAGCGCCGCATCATTCGCAACCTGTACATGTTTTTGCTTCTGCTGACAACCGCGTTGGCGCTCTTCGCGTGCTGCTGGCTGGCGCTCAATGTCTCCAAGCAGGTCACGCGGCCGGTCGAGTCGCTGGCGGATGCCATGGAAGCCATCGCCGCCGGCGACTATGCGCGTCGCGTCGGACAATCCGCGACCGAAGAACTCGGCGAACTGGTCGACAGCTTCAACGCCATGGCCTCGGATCTCGAGTCTTCGCGCGCGCTCGCCGAACAATCCACGGCGCAACTTTCCGAAGCCAACATCGCCCTCCAAGCCCGCCGCACCGAACTCGAAACCATCATCGAAACCATCCCCAACGGCGTCGTCACGCTCTCGGCCGATGAGCGCATCGTGGTCGCCAACCGGGCGTTTTCAGAGCTGCTCGACCCCGGCGGCCAGAAGCGTTTCGCCGGGGCCTCGTTGGCCGATGTTTTTCCCCGCGACGTCGCCGACTCGCTCAACCGCCTGCTGCGCCGTTCGCACCGCATGGGCAGCGCGTCGGCTGAAATGCAGATGTCGTCGAACTCCGGGGCCGTCCATCTTTCCGCGACCATCGCGCTGCTCGAAAGTACCGGCGCTGCCGCGCGTCAGCATCTCGGCTACGTCCTGGTGCTTGAAAACGTGACTGAACTGCTGCGCGCGCAGAAGCAAAGCGCGTGGAAAGAAGTCGCCCGCCGCGTCGCCCACGAGATCAAAAATCCACTCACTCCGATCTCGCTCAACGCCGAACAAATCCGTCGCCACATTGAACGCCTCGTCCCCGTTCTCGTCGAGCACGGCATCGAGACCACTTCTCCGGCGGTCATCCATCGCGGCTCGGAGATCATCACCGCGTCGGTCGAAACCATGCGCTCGCTGGTCGACCAGTTCTCCGCGCTGGCGCAGTTTCCCAGCGCGCGCCCGCACCCCGCCGACCTCAATACCATCGTCGAGAATTCGCTGGCGTTGTTTGCCGGTCGCATGACGAACATTCGGGTCGTACGCAACCTCGGGCTCGGTCTTCCACTCGTGCTGGCCGACCCTGAAGCCCTCAAGCGCGCGCTCTCCAACCTCATCGACAACGCCGCCGAAGCCATGCACGATTCCCTGCTGCGCGAAATGTACATTTCCACCCGCCTGCTCGACTCCGGCATGGTCGAGCTTGCGGTCGCCGACACCGGCCCCGGCCTCACCGACGATATGCGCGAGCGCCTCTTCCTGCCCTACTTCTCCACCAAGCAGCGCGGCACCGGCCTCGGCCTCTCCATCGCCGCGCAGATTTTGCAGGAGCATGAAGGCTCCATCCGCGCCGAGAAAAACCTTCCCGCTGGCGCGAAGTTCATCATGGAACTCCGCCCCGCATCCAACCTCGAAGGCGACCTGCTCGACGCCAACGCCACCGCATTCATCCCCATCGAAGAGGTAGTCTGATGATCACAGCTTTCCTCTATCCTCTTTACTCTTCACTCTTCACTCTGTCTCTATGAACCACGTTCTCATCGTCGACGACGAAGCCGATATCCGCGACTCGCTGGAGGGCATCCTGCGCGAAGAGGACTACGCCGTCACCACCACCGGCAGCGCCACCGAAGCCCTCGCTCTGCTGCGCGATGCGCCGTACGAGGCCGTGTTGCTCGACATCTGGCTGCCCGACGGCGACGGCCTCGACGTGCTCGCCAAAATCAAGGGCGACAACCCCTCCGAGCCTCTCGCCGATTCACCCGAAGTCATCATGATCTCCGGCCACGGCACCATCGAAGCGGCGGTGCGCGCGACCAAACTCGGCGCCTACGACTTCCTCGAAAAGCCGCTCTCGCTCGACCGCACGCTACTGGTGCTGCGCAACGCCATCAAGGCCCACCAACTTCGCGAAGACAACCGGGAGTTCGCGCGCCAACTCGCCGGTAAAGGCCCCGTCACCGGCCAGTCCGTGCCGATGAAAGCGCTTCGCCAACAGATTAAATTGATGGCACCTACCAACGGCCGCGTGCTCATCTACGGCGAATCGGGCACGGGCAAGGAACTTATCGCACGCGCGATGCACGCCGAATCGCTGCGCCGCGAACGCGTTTTCGTCGAACTCAATTGCGCCGCCATTCCCGAGGACTTCATCGAGACCGAACTCTTCGGCTACCGCCACGGCGCGGGCGGCCCCGGCCAACCCGCCGAAAAGCGTGGCACATTCGAACGCGCTGACGGCGGGACGCTCTTTCTGGACGAAGTGGGCGACATGAGCCTGAAAACCCAGGCGAAGGTCCTGCGAGCGCTCGACGAACAGCGCTTCTATCCCGTTGGCGCGTCTACGCCCGTGCACATCGACGCGCGTGTCATCGCCGCCACCAACAAGGACCTCGAAGAAGAAATCGCGCGCGGCAACTTCCGCGAAGACCTCTTCTACCGCCTCAACGTCATCCCCTTTTTCGTTCCTCCACTACGCGAGCGCAAGGAAGATATTCCTCTGCTGGTCAAGGAGTTTCTGCACGATCTTGGCACGCAATATGGCCGCCCA
>JALYTE010000107.1 GCA_030854435.1 Acidobacteriota bacterium
CTGTTCACTGATCTGTCCCTCTGCGAGTTTTGAGGTTTTGAGTTTTGAGAATCGGGTGAGTGCGATGCGGCCATTTGTTGCGGCGATGATGGTGGGGTTGGTGGCGGTGAGCTTGCCCGCGCAGCAGACCAGTGCGCCAGTGGTGCAGAGCGGGCCGCAACAAGATTCTCAGCAGCCGCAACAGACCGGCCAAGGCACGTACACGTTGCAAGTCCACACCGACATCGTGCTGACCAACGTCGTAGCGCGGGACAAGAAGACCGGTGCCGTGGTGAAGGATTTGAAGGCTTCCGACTTTCAGATTTTTGAGAACAACAAGCCGCAAAAAATTGTCAGCTTCGATTATCAGAATGTCGATGAGGCGGCCGTGCTTGCGGAGAAGAACACGGCCACGGGCAAGGTTTCAATTGCCGACATGCTCAACAACAACCTCGCGGCCAACGCGCAACAGTTGCGCGACCACCGGTTGATCGTCATGTTCTTCGACCTGAGCTCGATGCAGGATGAGGACATCGATCGTGCCATCGATGCCGCGAAGAACTACGTCGACAAACAGATGCAGCCAGCGGATTTGGTCGCGCTGGTAAGCCTTTCGACCGGCCTGACGATGGACCAGGACTTCACCGCCGACAAGACGCTGCTATTGCGCGCGCTGGGCAAGTACAACGGCAGCGATACTACCGGATTTGCGAACGGCGGCACCGGCTCGACCGATGCAACGCCCGACGATGCGGGCAGTTTTGCCGCCGACGACTCGGAGTACAACTCGCTCAACACCGACCGCGAACTGCTGGCCATTCGGACCATTTCAAAGAGCTTGGAGCGCGTCGACCAGCGCAAGTCGATGCTGTTTTTTTCAGGCGGCCTGACGCGCAACGGAATTGAAAATCAAGCCAGTCTGCGCGCGGCGACCAACGAAGCGGCGCGCGCAAACCTCGCCATCTACAGCGTGGACACGCGCGGTTTGCAGGCGTTGCCGCCGGTGGGCGACGCGAGCAAAGGCAGCCTGCGCGGAAACGCCGCATACACAGGCGGCGCGGTGCAGGCGCAGTTCAATTCGAACTTCGCTTCGCAGGAGACGCTGGGCACGTTGAGCGCGGACACTGGCGGCAAGGCGTTCTTCGATTCCAACGATTTCGCGCCCGCGTTCCAGCAGGTGCAACGCGATACGGAGGCGTACTACATTCTCGGCTTCCACTCGACCGACACCGCGCGCGATGGAACGTTTCGTCACCTGACGGTGAAGGTGAATCGCGCCGATGTGAAGCTGGAGTTCCGCCCCGGCTACTACGCACCCGCCGACTTCAAACACCAAAAGAACGAAGACCGCGAACTCGCGCTGACCGAACAGATGCGCAGCGATCTGCCCGCGGCCGACGTTGCGATTTATTTGCAGGCGCTGTACTTTCGGCGCTCGGAGAACCAGTTTTTTGTGCCCATCAGCCTCATCGTTCCCGGCTCGCAGATTCCGTTTGTGAAGGGCGGCAACAGCGACAAGGCAAACATCGACATCCTCGGTCAGGTGAAGAACGCGCAGGGCATCGTAGTCGGCAATGTGCGCGACACGGTGAAGCTGGCGGTCGATCAATCTCAACAGGTGCAGCGGCGAAAGATCCAGTATTCAACCGGCTTCTCGCTCGCGCCGGGGCGGTACCACTTGAAGTTCGTCGTACGCGAAAACCAGACTGGCGCGATGGGGAGTTTCGAGACGGACCTGAACGTTCCCGACCTGAAGAAGGCCCCGATGAAGTTGAGTTCGATCGCGCTGGCCAGCCAACGATCGCCGAATGCCGCGAAAAATTCGATCAATCCGCTGGTGCGCGATGGCGAGGAGTTGGTGCCGAACGTCGCGCATGTCTTCCGCCAGGACCAGCATCTGTACTTCCTCTACGAGGTTTACGACCCCGCGAAAGCCAAAGACGCGCCCCAACCTGCTGCCGCCCCGGGTCTCGCTCGGCGGGCGGGCGGGCCTGTGCGCGTGCTGACCAGCATCGAGTTCCTGAGCGGAGGCACGAAGGTCTACGAGACGCCACTGGTCGAGGCCAACAGCCTGAATGTGCCGGAGCGGGACGCGGTATCGTTCCAGTTCGATGTGCCGCTGACTCAGTTGAAGCCGGGAACTTACGTCTGCCAGGTCAACGTGATCGACGATGCCGGCGGCAGCTTCAGCTTCCCGCGCATGGCGCTGCGGGTGCAGGCCACCCCAGCACCGGCAGTTCCGGCGGTCGCCGACTCCCAGGGCCGACGCATCTTAAATTCCGAGTAGATTGAGCAAGTAGTCATTATCCCATCCAGCCTTGAGGCGTTTTCCTTTTATGTCGAGCTTGCAGGTTTTGTCTTGTTTGATCCCCGAGATCACCCGGTTGAAGGTGTCGCGCGATGGAATGCCGCCCGGCAACTTCAGAAAACCCTTCAACCATAGGCGTTTGGCCTTGCCATAGCCCTCGATCTCTTTCCAACTTCCGGCCCCTCTCAAGACCGCCACGATGGTCATCAAAAAGAATCTCTTCCAGCACATGCTCTCGCGTACGCTCCACACGAGGATCACGCAAATCGGCAAAATACTTCACGGGGGTTTTCCATACCCCATCTCAGACAGTCAAACCACCTCACGCATATAGCGTTTAAGATGCGTCGGCCTTGTCCCTCAACACCACCGCTTCCCACTTAGCTCTCGACCTCAAAGCTCCAAGTTCATTGCTGCTGTTTGGGCAGCGTTCGCATAATATAGAACGATGCAACGCATCTATCTCGACTCCAACGCGACGACCTCCGTGCTTCCAGAAGTCGTCGAAGCCATGAGCTCCTTCTGGCAGGAAAACTTTGGCAATCCCAGCTCCGCGCACCACTGCGGCCAGCGCACCCGCTCGGCCATCGAGCGCGCTCGCTCCGCCGTCGCCGCCCTGCTCAACGCCCAGGCGAAGGAAATCGTCTTCACCTCCGGCGGAACGGAGAGCGACAACCTCGCGCTCGTGGGCGTCCTGCAACCGTATCTCGACCGCGGCGAGCCGGCCCACCTCATCACGTCCGCCATCGAGCACCACGCCGTCCTCAACGCCGCCCAGTCGCTCGAAAAACGCGGCATTGAAGTCACCTACCTGCGGTCAACGCCCGACGGCGTCATCGACCCCTCTGCCCTCGAAGCCGCACTCCGTCCGCACACGCGCCTCGTCTCCATCATGCTTGCGAACAACGAAACCGGTGCCATCCAGCCGATTGCCAAACTCGCCCGAATCGCCAAAGCTCATAGCTCCAACCCGCTCTTCCACACCGACGCCGTGCAAGGCGCAGGCAAGCTCCGGCTCGACCTCTCCGGCGAGTTGAAGGACGTGGACCTGCTCTCAATATCCGGCCACAAAATGTATGCGCCACAGGGAACGGGCGTCCTCTTCGTGCGCGACGGCGTGAAGCTCACCCCGCTCTTCTACGGGGGTCCCCACGAACGCCAGCGCCGCGCAGGCACTGAAAACGTCCCCGGAATCGTCGCCCTCGGCTGCGCCGCCGACCACGCCCGCGAATGGCTTGCCACCTCCGACCATTCTCTCGCCGCACTCCGCGACCGCCTCGAATCCGGCCTCCTCGCCGCAATTCACGGCACGACCGTCAACGCGGCCACAGCCCACCGCGTCGTCAACACCACCAATCTCCGTTTCGCGGGCGTCAACGCGGAAGCCCTCATCATCGCGCTCGACATGAAAGGAATCTCCGCCAGCTACGGTTCCGCCTGCCAGTCCGGGGCAACAGACTCTTCGCATGTTCTCAACGCGCTCGGTCTCACCGAAGCCGAAGCCCGCAGCAGCGTCCGTTTATCGCTTTCGCGCCTTACGACAAGCGAAGAAATCGATCGCACCCTGGAAATCATCCCTGCGACGGTGGCGCACCTGCGTTCATTGCAATAGCTTCTTCGACATGGTTCTTCACAGATACCACGGAATATTCACCACCACAATCCGCTGGTTTCCCTTCAACAGCAGCAGCAACTTCAGCAACTGCACGCGCTGATTGTGCAACAGGTTTTCCCACCAGTGCCGCACCACCAACTCCGGCAGCAGCACGGCGATCTTGCGTCCGGGGTTGTCGCCCTCCAGCTTCAGCACATAGTCCATCAGCGGCGACAGGATGGTGCGATAGTTGCTCTTCACCGTCACCAGTTCCGGCTCGACACTTCCATGTTCGCGTGTCGGGACCAGCACAAACGTCTCCCACACCGAACCCAGCGCGTCCGCGTCGTCCGAGTCCACATGGACCACCTTGACCTCGTTGCTCATCGTCATCCCAAAGCGCATCGCCTTCTCGGTGATCTTGTCCCAGCGCGCCATCGGAATCACGACAATCGGCTGCTCCAGTCCCGTCAGCCGCAGCGGCGTCGGGTCTTCGGTCTCCCGCTTCACGCGCGTGTAGTGGCGTTTGACCATCATCATCACGCCAATCAGGAACGGCACCAGCAACGCCGTCACCCACGCGCCTGAAACGAACTTCGTCACCAGAATCACGACCAACGTGACACCCGTGGCAATGGCCCCCAACCCGTTGATAAACATCTTGAGGCGCCGGTGCGGGGCGTCCAGGGTCTTCTGCCAGTGCTTCACCATGCCCGCTTGGCTCAGCGTAAACGCCATGAACGCGCCGATCGCATACAACGGAATCGGCCGGTCGGTCACGCCGTCGAACAGGATCAGGATGAGCGCCGTAAAGCCCGTCAGTGCATAGATGCCGTGAGAGAACAGCAACCTTCGCCCCTTGAGCAGAAACACGTGGGGCAGATAGTCGTTGCCCGCGACGGCGCGCGCCATATTCGGAAACCCTGTAAAGGCCGTGTTGGCGCTGAACGAGAGCGCCGCAAAAACGCCGCCCATGGTCAAAAGATAGAACCAGCCGCGTCCGAACACCGCGGCCACCTCGATGCTCAGTACGCTCTGATAGCCGTGCACATCGGGGTCCATCGCGGTCACGCCATACGCTCGTGCCACATACGAAAGCCCAAAAAGCAACACGATCAGCATTGCGATAATAATCGTCAGGGTGTGATTGGCTTTCTGCGCGCGCGGCTCCCTGAAAGACGTCACTCCATTCGATACCGCTTCGACCCCGGTCATCGCCGCGCAGCCGTTGGAGAAGGCCTTCAGCAGCAACCACACCAGCAGAAACGGCGTAAACTTTTCCATCTTCGACAAATCCACCGGCGGCGGGGTCGCCAGTGCCACCGGATGTCCCCCGGCCAGCAGCGCGTGATATGTGCCAATGCCGATGGTCAACAACAGTGTGCCGACGAAGACGAACGTCGGCAGCATGAACACCGCGCCCGATTCCCTGACGCCCCGCATGTTAACAATCGCAATCACCGCGAGTATCACCAGGCAGAACAGCAGTTGATGCGGATGCAGGCGCGGAAACGCGCTCACCAGCGCCGTTATGCCGGCCGAAATGCCCACCGCCGCCGTCAAAATGTAGTCGATCATCAGGGCCGCCGCCGCCAGTAGCCCGGCTTTGTCTCCGAGGTTCTCGCTCGCGACCGTAAACGACCCACCGCCGTTGGGATACGCCTCGATGGTTTGCCGGTAGCTGAAGTACAGAATCGTCAGCAGCGACAGGATGAACCCGAAGATGGGCAGCAGATAATGATGCACGCCCAACAGTCCCAGCGGAATCAGAAGGACCATCGCAGCTTCAGGCCCATACGCCGCGCTGGTCAGCCCATCCAGCCCGAAGATCGGAACTCCCGCCGCTACGCCGATGTGTTCCGAATGCGCTTCAGTGCTGCTGAGCGGCTTGCCAAACAAGACATCGAAAAAACTCATACAACCTCAGGCGCGAAAAGCACCATAGATATCCTATCGCAAGGCTGTCAAATCTCTCGAAGACGACGCTGTCAAAACGCCTATTTATTTTTCGCGTGCGTCAGCCTGCTGTCTACCGTATTCGCGGCCACCGGCGTGGCGTGTTACGCTCACCCGCAAGGGCCCCATGCCGACCACACGCCGCCGCTTCTGCGCCAGCGCCGCTCTTCTCACTCTGTCGCCGCGAATGCTGCGCGCGCAGGGCTCCGCGCGGGTCGATGTCGCGGCCGTCGAGCATGACCGCATTCTCGCTCTGGCCGCTGTCGCGCTACAGCAGCCAGTGCGAACTCTTGGCAGCCTCCATTCTCCCGCCGCCGATCTGCACGACTTCTACTCCGAAGCGGAAACGCCCGCGCCTGCAAAAGGCACGCCGTTCCGCGCCCATGCGGAAGCCCTGATCGATTTTTCCGAAGCCGTCTCGACCCTCACCGCCGCCTACGTCCTCACCCACGACGACCGCTACGCGCTGCGTGCCGGCAACCACCTCTTCGCGTGGTTCGTCGATCCCGCGACGCGCATGAATCCGCAGTTGCCGAACGCCTACGCGACATCGACCTCCGTCAACGCGCTCGCTGCCGGGATCGTCGACGGCGTTCCCCTCGCCGAGATTGCCCGCTCCATTCCCTTCCTCGTCGACACCGCCGCGCTGGCCCCGCCTGACCTCCTCACCGCTCGCGCCTGGTTCACCCAATTTCTCGACTGGCTCAACACCGCGCGTACCCCGCTGATCGCCCGCGATACCAAAGACCACACGGCATCCGCTTGGCTTCTGCTCGCCTCCGCCTGCGCTCGCCTGCTGGGCGACGAAGCCACGCTGACCGCATTGCGCCACCGCTTCAAAGCGCCTACGCTGCGCAATCAGATTCAAGCCAGCGGCGTCTTCCACCACGAAATCATCACCGACGCCCCCTACCGCAACTCGTTGTTCAACTTCGATCTGCTAGCCGGGGCCTGCGAACTGCTCTCGACGCCCTTCGCCAGCCTGTGGTCCTACGAACTTGAGGACGGCCCCGGCCTGCGCTCGGTCGCCGCGTTCCTCTATCCCATGCTGAAAGAACCCGCCCGCTGGCCCTACCCGGCAGACGCTTTCCGTTTCCGCGAAGTCCCCCGCCGCCGCCCCGCTCTGCTGCTCGCGGGCCGCGCCTACACCCGCCCCGAGTACGTCGACCTCTGGCGCTCGCTCCCCACGCCACCGCCGAACGATCCGCTCCGCGCCAGCTTCCCCATCCGCCAACCGATGCTGTGGGACACGCGCCCGCCGCACAACGCCTAGCCCCCTCCCGGCAATTCCGCGCAAAGTCCGGAAAAAATTGGACTTAGGGTTGGACTTCGGCAACCGCTGGCGCAAACTGCGGGTCTAGAAAAGTTCAGCCCGACCGAAGCCGAGCTGCGAGGGTTTCTCTGCTTCTATTCTATACGCAGTGTCAAGGGCCGCGTGAAGCTTCTGCCGCTTGCCTGTGGCTGCCTGGCAGCATAAAGTGATGGAGTGGGATCGAAGACTTTCGACGGCGTGTGGTTCTCTGCTTTCTCACACGACCATCCGTCGCCGCACGTGCATGGGCAGTATGGAAGCGTTGTGGTTGTAGTCGAGTTGCGCACCGACGGCAGTGTCGCAGAATCAAAGCGTCGGGATGCCGTTAAACCGCCGAACGGCAAGCGCAGCGATGTACGCCACGTTCTGGCGGTTGCGGCCAGGAACCGCAATGCATTGCGGGCACTTTGGGAGACGATACATGGACCGACATCCAAGTGATGTGACTACGGACGAAGAAATCGACGCTGCGTTCGAGCGGGCGAAGGCGTTCGACAGCTTTCCGACAATTGTGGAGGCTGAGTTCTGCCCGGGGCCGAAACTGAACTTTCTCTCCTTGCGGTTGAGCGACGGTCAGCGGATGCTGATTCCAAAGGAAATGCTCGGCGAGTTGAAAAATGCGACGGTGGAGCAAGCCACGGACGTTAAGATCGCGTTGCTGGGCTTGAGTGTCTGGTGGCCGCAGTTGGATGATGGACTTTATTTGCCCGACTTTCTGGAGCACCGGTGGGGCAAGGAGCTTCGCGGACTGGCGGCGTAGCGGGATCCGCCATACCCCACTCATGCCCCAAGTGCGAGGGCATGAATGGGGCACCCGGCGTATGGATGGGGCCGCCTCTCGAGACTCTTAATGGTCGTTAGAGGGCGTATCCACCGTAATGCGAATGCCGGTGATGACGCCATTCGCGTGGTTCCCAGGGGTATTCGCCGGATAGTGGACGCCGTTGGTGTCATATGCATCGATGCTGAAGCTGCCCGTATACGAATTCCCCGACGGATCCACCGTGACCTCTTCACGAATGTTGACCGTGCCCACGGAATGCAGCCCCGTAGCATCGAACGCCATCGCATAGTGGTTCAGCGTATATCTGGACGTTCCGACTTTCTTCCACACGCCCAGGCAGAAGTTGCCCATCAGCGGCGTACGCGCCGAGTTCAAGAACTCGGTGTTGTCGCTGTGCCAGATGGTGTATCCGTGATCGACCTCCACGTT
>JALYTE010000140.1 GCA_030854435.1 Acidobacteriota bacterium
GGGAACGATTCGCTCGCTCTATGTAGTTGCAAGTCCCGACCGAAGTCTTTCGCAGTCTGCGATGGATGCAGTGAAAACCTGGGTTTATGTGCCGTATCTACTGAACGGCAATCCGACCGAAGTCGATACTACCGTCATCGTCAATTTCAACCTCAGTCCATATCCCTATTGAAACTCGCGCATCTGATATCCAGTCGTCATCAATCACAGACGAATAGGAGAACTCAATGAAATCTTTTGGATACGCGGCCCAGAGCAAGACCTCGCCGCTCGCCCCCTTCAAATTCGACCGCGGCGAGCCGGGGGCGAAGGACGTTGTTGTCGCCATCGACTTCTGCGGCATTTGCCACTCCGATATTCATCAGGTGCGGGATGAGTGGGGTGGTTCGATTTACCCGATGGTTCCGGGGCATGAGATTGTTGGGCGCGTGACTGCTGTCGGCGCGGAGGTTACGAAGTTCAAAGTTGGCGACCTTGCCGGCATCGGCGTCACAGTCGAGACCTGCATGGCGTGCGAGAACTGTCTGGCGGGCGAAGAATCGTATTGCGCCAAGGGCATGGTTGGAACGTACAACGCGAAGACGTACGCGGGCGAGATGACCTTCGGCGGATATGCGAACAACATCGTCGCGCCGGAGCACTATGTGTTTTCGATCTCGCCGAAGCTCGACCTCGCGGCGGTCGCTCCGCTGCTGTGCGCGGGCATTACGACCTACTCGCCGCTGAAGCACTGGAAGGCCGGGCCGGGGAAGAAGGTCGGCGTGGTTGGGCTGGGCGGACTGGGCCACATGGCGCTGAAGTTCGCGCACGCGTTCGGGGCGCAGGTGGTGCAGTTCACGACCTCCGAAGGCAAGATTGAGGACGCCAAGAAGCTGGGCGCGGACGAGGTGGTGATCAGCAAGGACGCCGACGCGATGGCCAAACACGCGGGCAGCTTCGACTTCATTCTGGACTGCGTTTCCGCGCCGCACGACATCAATGCGTACCTCGGCCTGCTGCGGCTGGACGGGGCGCTGTGCCTGGTGGGGCTGCCGGATCAGCCGCTTTCGGTGGCGGCGTTTTCGGTGGTGGCGAACCGGCGCTCGCTGGCGGGGTCTATGGTCGGCGGCATGGCGCAGACGCAGGAGATGCTGGACTACTGCGCGGCGAAGGGCATCGTTTCGGACATCGAGTTGACGAGTTTCGACAAGGTCAACGAGGCCTATGAGCGGGTGATTCAGGGAGACGTGAAGTATCGCTTCGTTCTGGATATGAAGACGCTCAAAAGCTGAGGGACTGGGACACCCCCTCCCCCTCCCCCTAAGGGTACCTTGCACGCAAAGTCTTTAGAATGTGGGGCTCCAGGGCGATGACCTGCTGCAAAGTATTCAAAGCAAAGGACTTCGGTGCAAAGTATTCAGAACAAAAGGCTTATTTGTAACATGATGGATGTTGAGGCTTATGGCGATCCACACGGAGGATTTTCCAAGACGAAGCACCTGGTTTTCAATGAGCAATGAGCAATGAGCAATGAGCTATGAGTTATGAGTTATGAGTTGTGAGCTATGAGTTTTCGGTTCCAAGCTCTATTTCCATTATATAGATTTGCGGGAATAAACACGCCAACTATTTTTGGTGGATTTCGCCGCTGTTTATAGGGGTTTGGGGAGTTTTGCACAGGCTGGGGGGCTTGACAAGATTTGGCATGGCACCCCGTTTAGGTCAATCGGCGCATCCACGGGAACCGCGAAGGCCGGACTCACGAGACTGTTCAGGATGTGCGCGCCGCCGGCATGATTTGGCGCTCGATCACTTCGACTCTTTTGTCGATGTTGAGCGAATTGATGACCATCGCATGTTGCGCATCCATTCTGTTGAGTACCAACTCGAACTTGCTATCGACGGACTTGGCGAGCATATCCATTTTAGCCGACAGGGCTTCATCACGCAGTTTCGACGCCTCGTCATTCGCCTTCACCTGCGTTTGAAGAGATTTAAACTCAGGCGTGACCAAGTCCTGGAGTAGCTTGCGGATGTCTTCGATCATGCCCATGATGTCCCCTGCTTCCAATATAGACGCTTCTACTATTCGGCGGGCGGGATTGTTTGTGGTTGCGTGCCGGTTCGGGACAACAGCAGGTTCCCTGCGGGAATGATAGAAAGAAAAGCAAGAACAAAAGCGCAAGAGACGACTTAAATTTCGCTGGCGACGGTGTGGGGTTCGCCGGGGAGTTTGAAGTCCAACTCTGCGGGATGGGCGTCGTCGTTGATGACCGGAAGACTGGGCAGGAAGTCGGTGCGGCCCGCTTCCTTGACGACGGCGGCGGCGTGTTCGAGCACTTCGTCGACAGTCATGGTGACGATTTCGCGGCCGTTGTCGAAGCCGGACTCGATGGCGTGCTTGAGGAATCTGCCAGCGACCTGCGCGGCGAGGTAGTCGGTGATGACCTTGCCGTTGCGGCGCTTCTGTTCGATCCACGCGGTGTTGGGGAGGGCGATCCAGAGGGGGCGGCCGTTGACGGCGAAGCGGACGTCGGTGGCGTCGGCGTGGCGCGTGGCGATGGCGACGACGGTGCCCTTCCAGACGCAGTGCAGGGGCTCGTGGGTCCAGCGGTCGTTGGCGGTGAAGTCTTCGTACATGGGAACAGAGTGTAGAGGATAGAGTGAAGAGGGTAGAGGAAAGGAGTTACAGAATGCCAATGGCTACTATGATAACGCGTTTCATCCTTGCGGGGCTGCTGGTTGGCGTTCCGATCTTTGCCGCTGACGCGGTCGCGCAACAAGCTGTGTCCGCGGCGCAGGCTTCGCCGGCACCCGCGCCGGCCAAGCCAGCGCCCG
>JALYTE010000146.1 GCA_030854435.1 Acidobacteriota bacterium
TTTGCTTTTGCTGTTGCTGTTGCTTTTCTTTCTGTCATTCCCGAAGGGAACCTGCTGCTTGCCCAAAGCTGCACAAATGCCGTTTCCGGGTCCCCGCCAGTCGAAACCGAAAAACTTGTCAAGCCCCTGCGCCTGTGCAAAACTCCCAAAACCCCTATGAACACCGGAGAAATCCGCCAAAAATAGTTGGCGTGTTTACCCGTGCAACTCTCTATAATAGAAATAGGACTCAGAACCGATACCTCACAACTCATAGCTCATTAAGACCAAGCACTTCTCCGGACGTCAATATGCTTGTGCATCGCCCAGCCATAAGCCTTGAAGATTGAATACTTTGCACCGAAGTCCTTTGCTTTGAATACTTTGCGACAGGTCACTGCCCCAGAGTCCTACATTCTAAAGACCTTGCGTGCAAGGTACCCCGTGAGGGGGGGGTGGGGGGGTAGGGCTACGGACGCTGCATGTGTTCATCTAAAATCCTCAGCGCGGCGTGGGCTCGCTGACAAGTTCCGCCCAACACTCTCGAAAGCGGTGAGACGTGCAGATTTTTCATCTTGTGCCCAACATGAACTTTGGCGGGTTGCAGGAAATAGTCCGGGAACTCAGCCTGTCGCAACGGCGTGCAGGACACACCGTCACCATCGGTTGCTGGACCAACGCCAGCAACAACGCCGCAACCGAGTCTCAACTGCAGGATGCAGGCGTTGAAATCGTCTACTTGCGCCTCGGGTCGAAGGGCCAGCAAGTCGGCGGCAAGAAGTATCTGTTCCTCAAACTCAAGCAGCATCTCGGCCCCGGCCAGGCCGACATTTTGCACATCCACAATCCGTTCATGCACTACCTCTACGGCGCGCTCGCCGCCCGCGCCGCCGGTTCCACTCGGATCGTAGAAACGCTCCACGCCACCGTCTGGATGGACCACAAGCGAAAATGGAAGGCCACATTCTGGATTGGCGCAATGTTGTCGCACGTCGTCGTCTCGGTGTGCGACGAGGTCGAATCCGTTGTCCGCGCCAGATTCGTTCTTCCCCGCAAAAAGCTCGCGGTCATCGAGAACGGCATCGATCTGACCCGTTTTCTCGCGGTGCCTCCCCGCGTTCCGCGCCGTGAGATCGTCATCGGCACCATCGGCCGCATGTCCGGGGAAAAGAACCAGCGCGTCCTCATCGAGGCGTTCGCTCAACTGCAGCCGAGGTTCAGCAATATCCGCCTGCGGCTTCTCGGCGGAGGACACCTCGAACCGCAACTGAAGGAACTGACCGCCAATTTGGGGCTCGACGACGTCGTTGAGTTCTGCGGTTTCAGCGCCGACACGCCCGCCTTTCTCAGCACTCTCGACCTCTTCGTGCTGCCATCGGACTCGGAAGCGATGCCCTTGACCTTGCTGGAAGCCATCGCGTCGGGCCTCCCAGTCGTGGCCACGGCGGTCGGCGGCGTTCCCCGCATCGTCGCGACCACCGAAGCCGGATGGCTCTGCGCGCCGCACGACAGAGGCTCCCTCGCCAAGGCCCTCGAAGCCGCCATCACTTGCGAGCATCTGGCTGAAATGGGCGAGCGCGCCCGGCCCAAAGTCTCGCAATCCTACTCCGCAGAACGCATGAGCGCGGACTACGAACAACTCTATCTGAGGCTTCTGAACAAAGAGTCTGCGTCGAAGCGAGAGTCGTGATAGGGAACCTGATTAACGGTAGGGTGCGGCTTCAGCCGCACCACCAAGGCCATAGAACCAAGACGGCTTTAGCCGCTGAGGGCAATGCTAAGGGCTCAATCAGGCCTTCCTTAACATAGCGATTGTCGTCTCTCACTCAACCGCAACACCAGCGCGACGACGCACGGTCCTGAGTTTGTCCGCGGAGGCTCCCTTGAGCTCGCGTTGGGCGGTCTCAATCGCGGCACGCTCCAGAGCGACAAGGCGTTCGAGCGCAATCTCAAAAGTCGTCTCCGGATGTTCGAGGACAAGCATGACGAGCTCGCGATAGAGCGACGCGAAGCGTTGCGCCGTCGCAGACTCGAACAGAGCGGTGTTGTACATCCACGAAGCGCGCAGGGTCTCGCCGGGCGTGACGAATAGGGAGAGATCAAAGCGCGCCTTGAAGCGCGACTGGAGATTGGCGGCGACAATCCCGGGAAGCTCCAGCGCGTTGCTCGGCAGGTTCTGCATCACGAACAGCACCTGCACCAGCGGGTTGTGCGATTTGCTGCGCTCCGGCCTCAGTTCCTGTACCAGCTTGTCGAAGGGCATCTCCTGGTGCGCGAAGGCGTCGAGCATGGCTTCGCGGTTCTCGCGCAGGAAGTCCGCGAAACTTGCATGTGCGTCGATGCGCGCGCGCACCGGAAGCACGTTGACGAAAAACCCAATCAGCCGCTCCGTCTCCACCGTGGGGCGATTGGCAAGGTCTGTGCCGATGACGATATCCCGCTGCCCGCTGAGCTTCGCAAGCAGCCAGTAGTAAGCCGACGCCAGCACCATAAAAGGCGTCGCCGCATGCTGTTGAGCGAAGGCGGCAATGCGCGCGGTCAGCTCGGGCGAAAAGTCCTCGTTGTAAAACGCGGCCCACGCGCCGCTTTCGGCTTCGACCGGGCGTTCGCGATCGGTGGGAAGCGCGAGAACGTCCGGCGCGCCGGCAAGAACATCGCGCCAGAAATCAAGTTGCAGCGCAAGATTCTCGCCAGAGAGAAATTCGCGCTGCCATACCGCGTAGTCGACGTACTGAATTGTCAGTTCCGGAAGCTGCGCGTCGCGGCCTTCGAGTGCGGCGGAATACAGCTCCGAAAGTTCACGCGCAATCACCGCGTTCGACCATCCGTCGGTGTTGATGTGGTGCAGAACCGTGATGAGCACATGCTCCGTCGCGCTCATGCGAACCAGCTTGAAGCGGAACATCGGCCCCGCTGCCAGGTCGAACGGCAACGCGCTCTCCTGGGCGAACACGCCCTCAGCGGCCGCAGCGCGGTCAGATTCAGGAAGCGACTCGACATCCACAACCGGCAGCGCAAACGGCCTGTGCGGCAGAACAATCTGCACCGGATCATCGTCTTGCATCGCAAAAACGGTGCGGAGGACCTCATGACGCCGCACCATCTGATTCAACGCGTGCTCAAGCGCGGGGACATCGAGCTCGCCGGTCAGCTTGACTGCCGTCGGCATGTTGTACGTCGTGCCCTGCGGATCAAGTTGCTGCACGAGCCACATGCGCTGTTGGGCGAACGACGGCGGCAGCACGCCGTCGCGAGAGACCCGCGTCAGCGGCGCTCGCACCGGAACCGACCCCGTCCGCGCGTCCTCAACCTCCCGGGCAAACGCGCCGAGCGTGCTGTGCTCGAAGATGGCACGCATCGAGATATCGACATTGAGCGCCCTTCGAACCCGCGCTAACACCTGAGCGGCCAGCAAAGAATGCCCGCCGATTTGGAAGAAGTCGTTGCCCAGCGCAATACGGTCAAGCTTGAGCACTTCACTCCAGATCGCCGCGACAATCTGTTGCACCGCCGTTTCGGGCGCGCGTCCGTCGATGTCGCTTTGTCCAGCCGCATAATCGGGCGTGGGCAACGCTTTGCGGTCCACCTTGCCGCTGGGCGTAAGCGGCAGTTTCTCCAACACCATGATCGTGGCCGGAACCATATATTCGGGCAGACTGCGGCCAAGCAACGCCCGAACCTCCGCGATATCGGGCGTCGAGCCTGGACCGGCCACGATGTAGGCGACCAAGAGCTTGTCACCCGGATCGTCCTCGCGCACCATGACGATGCTTCGTTCCACGCCCGAATGCTTGTCCAGCGCGCTTTCGATCTCGCCCAACTCGATGCGAAAACCGCGCAGTTTGACCTGATGATCCAACCGTCCCAAATACTGAAGCTCGCCGTTTGCCAGCCAGCGGCTGCGGTCGC
>JALYTE010000148.1 GCA_030854435.1 Acidobacteriota bacterium
TCGTCGGCGCCGACCGCATCGCCGCCAACGGCGACACCGCCAACAAGATCGGCACCTACGGCCTCGCCATCCTCGCCAAAGAGCACGGCATCCCGTTCTACGTCGCCGCGCCGTTCAACACCATCGACCCCGCGACCGCCACCGGCAGCGCTATACCTATAGAGCAGCGCGACCCCCGCGAAGTCACCCACTCCAACGGCAAACAGATGACGCCCAACGACGTCGGCATCGAAAACCCCGCCTTCGACGTGACCCCCGCGAAGTACATCACCGCGATCATCACCGAACGCGGCGTCCTGAGCGCACCGTTCGGCGCGGCCATCCGCGCGATCGCGAAGTCACGTTCGCAGCCGTAGTCAGGGAACCTGCATTTGTTTTTCTTTCTGTCATTCCCGCAGGGAATCCGTTTCTTCTTTTGCCGTTGTCGCTGTCGTTGTCGTTGCTTTTGCGTTTGCTTTTGCTTTTGCTTTTGCTTTTCTTTCTGTCATTCCCGAAGGGAATCTGCTTCTGCTTCTGCTTTTGCCGTTGTCGTTGCCCGTTCTTCTTTTTGGACTACAGGAACTCCGGTTATGTCCTACTATCTGGAGAGATACAGGAGAGAAGTTCATGCGCGCGTTCCCCAAATTGTTCTGCTCGATCCTCGTTCTCGGCCTGACCGCCGTCGCGCAAACTGCGCCTCCGGCTCCATCGCCAGCGCCGCCCCCGAAGCCTTCTCCACAAACCGAATCCCCCCAATCCAGCGGCCTGACGCTCACCACCGGAACGCAGCTTGTCGTCGTCGATGTCTCGGTCGAGGACCGCGACGGACACGCCATCCACGGCCTCCAACGCTCCGACTTCCAGGTGCTCGAAAACAAGAAGCCGGAGACCATCAAGACCTTCGACGAACACTCCGCCGCCAATCTCGCGCAGTCGAAGACCCCGCCTCCGCCCGCGCTCAAACTCCCGCCCGGCACCTTCACCGACTACACGCCCGTCCCCGCGGACAGCACACTCAACGTCCTTCTGCTCGACGCGCTGAACACGCCCATGAAGGACCAGGCCTACGTTCGCTATCAGCTCCAACAGTATGTGAAGCACTCCAACCCGGGAACGCGCATCGCCATCTTCGGCCTCACCACGCGTCTCATCATCCTGCAAGGTTTCACCTCCGACCCCGAGACGCTTAAAGCCGCCGTCGAGCACAGGCTCATCCCCCGCGCCTCGGTCCTGCTCGACGACCCCACCGGCGCCAACACCGACCCCGTCTCGCTCGCCGATAGCCTCAGCGAACTCGGAGCCAGCGCCAGCGCCGTCGCAGGATTGCAGCAGTTCGAAGCCCAGAACGCCAGCTTTCAAACCCAGTTGCGGACGCAATACACGCTCGACGCATTCAACGCGCTGGCTCGCTACCTCAGCGCGTTTCCAGGCCGTAAAAATCTCATCTGGTTCTCCGGTTCGTTCCCCCTCAGCATCTTCGCCGACCCCACGCTCGACGATCCATTCGCCGTGCAGGCCAACGCCAGCGAAGAACTCCGTCAGACCACAAATCTGCTCGACCGCGCCCGCGTGGCCGTCTATCCCATCGACGCTCGTGGCCTGCAAACGACGCCCGTGTTCGACGCCTCGCGTTCGGGCCGCGGCTTCTCCCGCAACCCAGGCAAATTGACGAAGGAGATCAGCGACTTCAACGCCACCAACGCGCAAGAACACTTCACCATGCAACAGATCGCCGAAGACACCGGCGGGCAAGCCTTCTACAACACCAACGGGCTCGCCGAAGCTGTGGTCAAATCCATCGAAGCCGGGTCGAATTTCTACACGCTCACCTACACGCCCTCCAATCGCGAGCCGAAAGGCGAGTACCGCAACATCCGCGTCGAGTTGAACTCCGACGCCGCCGCGCGCGGACTCAAGCTCTCCTACCGCCACGGTTACTTCGCCGAAGATCCCAAAGCCCGCACCCGTTCGACCGCGCTCCAACCCAGCGCTCCGGCCACTCCAGCAGCGACACCGGCCACCGAACGCCTCGCCTCTGCTCGCCGGGCGCTGCAACGCGGTGCCCCCGCTCCCAGCGAAATCCTGTTTAAAGTCCGTGTCCTGCCCGACTCCAACACCACTGAAGAGAAAGTCGCCCCGCACAACCAACCCAACCCCGACGCCAACCTCAAAGGCCCATTCCGGCGCTATGATGTCAGCTTCGGCGCGCTAGGATCCGGCCTCGCTCTGCCGCTCTCGACCGACGGTCGTCGTCACGGTGGCATCCAGTTTCTCGCCTACGTCTACGACGCCGAAGGCAAGCTGCTCAACATCGAAGCCAACACCATGACACTCAATCTCGAACCCGCCACTTACACCGCATTGATGAAGTCCGGCCTTCAATTCAGTATGCAGGTCAGCGCCCCGGCGCGTGGCGAGAGCTTCCTGCGTCTCGCCGTGCTCGATACGACGTCCGGCCACATCGGCGTGTTTGAGTTGCCGACAACGACGGTCTCGCACCTCCCGCCAATATCGCCGGCGCCGACTGCACCAGCGCCCGCAAGTCCAGCCTCTCCGGCCGCACAGAAATAAGCCCGTGACCTCCGCGATCCTCCATCTGCGACGACCCTCTCTGGCCCGCGGCAATCTGCTGGTCTTCGGGAGCGTCCTGCTCACCTTCAAACTCTCGGACTTCCCCCACAACCGCGCCACGCTGCTGCTGCTGCTGCCGGCGGCAATCGTGCTGCTCGGCACCATCGACACGGCCCGCTGCATCCGCCCGCGCTGGAGCCTCTATCACGGCGGCGTGTTGCTCTGTCTCTACATGGACCTGATGGCCATCACGCTCGTCCTGTTCTCGCTTCTCTACCCCTATTTGCTCGTCATCCGCGCCGTCCACTGACGCGAGTGCCATGGCCGTTGCTTTCGCCTTTGATTTTCTTTCTGTCATTCCCGTAGGGAACCTGCTTCACCCGGAGTGCCGTCAAGCAAAGATGCGGGGTGCCCCATGTCCGGACTTTCGGACATGGGTTTTTACCGCAGCCGAGGAATCCGCAGTCACCCCCCACCATGTCATCTCGACCGGAGCCTTCGCGCACTTTGCGAAGGCGGAGTGGAGAGATCGCAGCATTGGACTTCCTCCACGCCCTCCGCGTTCGTCCCTCGCGCCAAGAGATTTCTTCCTTCGCGGATTGTCCCTCTACCAAACGGCTATTTGCCAAATCGCATGTAGACCCCTATAACTGTTCCACACTTCCAAGGAGACTACATGCGTAAGTTGCTCGCCCTACTTTTGTGCTTTCTCGTGCCTACAGTCGCATTCGCGGCAGCGGAACCAACCAACAGTTACAAGGTGACATACGACGGCGGCTCGATTCTAGGGGTCAAATCCGGACAAAGCACCAACCTGGAGATCGCACCAAAAGACATCAGTATCAGAGATGGAAAAGGTGTTTTGCTGGTCACAATTCCTGCGGTTAGCGTCACTGAAATCTCCTATGGCCAGGACGTGCATCGCAGAATCGGAGCGGCGATCGGCATTGGGGTTCTTACTTTGGGCCTCGGTGCGCTGATGGCCCTCACAAAGTCCAAGAAACACTTTGTCGGAATCACATGGGCCGACGGCGACAAGAAAGGCGGCTTCGCGATGCAATGCGACAAGAAAGAATATCGCGGCATCCTGGCCGCACTTGAAGGCATCACCGGAAAGAAGGCCGTCGACTCGGACACCATGACGGTCAAGAACTAATCGCATCGAATCCGATCACACGGGTCGCCTTTAGGGGCGGCCCAGTTTTTCCTCAAGGACAGTTTGATAGGCTTGCAGCACCTGGGAGAGGGGCCTCCCCCCGCCAATTCGCTTCGACCCCGGAAACCCTCTCGACGATCCAATATCGTCAACATTTAAGGAGAGCGACAATGAGCAAACCGACAGGTTTAGTGGATAGACCCGCCTGGAAGGCCCTCAAGACCCACTTCGACGCCATCGACAAAGCCCACCTCCGCGAACTCTTCAAGCAGGACCCGGCTCGCGGCACGCGCTTCACCACCGAGGCCGAGGGCATCTTCCTCGACTACTCCAAGAACCGCATCACCGCCGAAACCCTCAAGCTGCTCGTTCAACTCGCCGAAGAATCAGGCCTCAAAGAGCGCACCGAGGCCATGTTCACCGGTCAGAAGATCAACGTCACCGAGGACCGCGCCGTCCTGCATGTGGCCCTGCGCGCGCCGAAGTCGGAGTCCATTATGCTCGACGGCGAAGACGTCGTGCCTGCGGTCCACGAAGTCCTCGACAAGATGTCCGCCTTCGCCGATCGCGTCCGCTCGGGCGACTGGAAAGGCCACACCGGCAAGCGCATCCGGAACATCGTCAACATCGGCATCGGCGGCTCCGACCTCGGCCCCGTCATGGCCTACGAAGCGCTCAAGCACTACTCGCAACGCGACCTCACCTTCCGCTTCGTCTCGAACGTCGACGGAACCGATTTCGCGGAAGCCGTACGCGACCTCGAAGCCGACGAAACGCTTTTCCTGGTCGCGTCGAAAACCTTCACCACGCTCGAGACCATGACCAACGCGCACACCGCTCGCGAGTGGACGCTAGCCAAGCTAGGCGACGAAAAGTCTATCGCGGAGCACTTCGTCGCCATCTCGACCAACGCCGAAGAGGTCGCCAAGTTCGGCATCGACACGGCCAACATGTTCGGTTTCTGGGATTGGGTCGGCGGGCGCTACTCCATGGATTCCGCCATCGGCCTCAGCACCATGATCGCCATCGGCCCCGCGAACTTCCGTGCCATGCTCGCGGGCTTCCACGCGATGGACGTGCATTTCCGCACCACGCCTTTCGACCGCAACCTGCCCGCGCTCATGGGCCTGCTCACCGTCTGGTATACCGATTTCTTCGACGCGCAAACCGTCGCCATTCTGCCCTATGAGCAGTATCTCAAACGCTTCCCCGCCTACCTCCAGCAGCTCACCATGGAGTCGAACGGCAAGCACGTCACGCTGGCCGGCGAGCAGGTCACTACGGACACTGGCACCATCTATTGGGGCGAACCCGGCACCAACGGTCAGCACTCCTTCTACCAACTCATCCATCAAGGCACGCGCCTGATTCCCTGCGACTTCATCGGCTTTTTCAAGGGGCTGAACCCGCTCGGACGCCATCACGACATCCTGATGGCCAACGTCTTCGCGCAAGCCGAAGCCCTCGCCTTCGGAAAAACCGCTGCGGAGGTCAGAGCCGACGGCACGCCCGAAGCTCTCGTCCCGCACAAGGTCTTCGAGGGCAACCGACCCTCGAACATTGTCCTCGCCGAAGTCCTCACCCCGGAAACGCTCGGCAAACTCATCGCCCTCTACGAACACTCGGTCTTCACGCAAGGCGTCATCTGGAATATCGACTCCTTCGACCAATGGGGCGTGGAACTGGGCAAAGTCCTCGCGCAAAAAATCGTCGCCGAACTCGAAAGCGAAGCCGCTCCCAAGCTCGACCACGACACCTCCACAGACAATCTCATCCACCTTTACCGCAGCCAGAAGTAGACCTGTATTTGTTTGCCACAACCTCATCGTCACGGCCCGTTGCAATCGCGTCCTCTGGACCGAAGGCACGCTCTTGCAATCGCGACTGTGTCATCTCGACCGAATGCGCGCTCTTTGCGCCGTAGTGGAGAGAGACCTGCATCTCGACCCATCGCAACTTTGCCAGAGCGGACTTGCAATCACAGCTGTCGTGCGTTTATCGTAGAGGTGTAACGAGAATCGGACAGAGATTCTCAAGGAGTCCCCGTGGGCCTTTCACTCTCACCTATTTCGCCGTCACCAACTCCAACTCCAACTCAAACTCCAAAGTCCAAACCGGCACCCGCCGCAGCGCTCGAAGTCTACACCGGCGATCCCAACTTCATGGCCTCGCTCGCGCGCGGCCTGCTTGTGATTCAGGCCTTCACGCCGCAAACGCCGCAGATGACCATCTCGCAAATCAGTGTGCGCACGGGCCTGTCGCGCGCCGCCGTTCGCCGCTGCCTGTACACGCTCTCGAAGCTCGGCTTCGCGGGCGCGGAAGACGGCCAGCGCTACTCGCTCCGCCCCAAGATGCTGACCCTCGCCAACACCTACACCGCGACCAGCACGTTGGCGACCGCGGCCCAACCCATCCTCGAGCGCATGTCCGCATCGCTGGGCGAATCGTTCTCCGTCGCCACCATGGACGGCGACGACATCGTCTACATCGCCCGCACCACCGTCACGCGGGTCATGTCGGTGGACCTGCACATCGGCTCGCGACTACCCGCGTTCTGCACCAGCATGGGCCGCGTTCTGCTGGCTTACTTGCCGCCCGACCAGTTGGAGCAATATTTTTCGCGCGCGACCCTCACGCAGCACACGCCGCGCACGATGACTTCACCCGACAAACTGCGGCTCGCGCTGCGCAACGTTCGCCGCAACGGATACGCGCTCGTCGACCAGGAGTTGGAGATCGGCTTGCGCTCGATCGCCGTGCCCGTCTATGCGCCCAATGGCCGCGTCGTCGCGACCGTCAACCTCAGCGGCAGCGCGCCGCGAATGCCGATGCTCGACATGCAAACCCGCTTCCTGCCTCATCTGCGAGTTGCCGCGAGCGAGTTGAGCGTCTTTCTGCACTAGGCTGAATTGGCGCTGCAGCTTGTCGGAAAACATTCGACCCCCAGACCGCGTCTTACTGACGTTATGCGGGTTAGAAGGTTCATCGTGGTTTTGTTCCCGCGAGCGAGATATCCCGTTAGAGTAGGATTCAACAAAACCTTTGGAACACATAAGTTCTGACAGAGACGTTCAAGACGATTTACGCCGGACCAACAAAGTCCCCGCCGACTGCGGCGCTGTTCACCCGTTGCCACTCGACCCCGCGTTGCTGTATTGCCTCATGGTGGTGCTACTTCCTCTGCTCGCCATACCGGCCTTCATCGGTCTGGGCAGGTCAAACTTCTTCGTCCATCATGGCGCCAGCGTTTGGGTACAATCCAACGACGCGGTATTCGACATGCGCGACCGCGACTGCGACGTTCTGGTGTATGGCGACTCGACCGCGATGACCGGCATCGACCCCGAGGTCGTGTCGCGCAACACCGGCTTCAAGACCTGCAACATCGCCGTCACCAACGCCGTGCTCGCGGTCACCGGCAACCTGACCCTCGACCACTATCTTCAGCACAACGCTCGCCCCAAGGTGCTGGTCGTTCAGCTCTCGCCCGACGACTTTCAGCAGGAGAACCTGGTCTGGAAGCACACCATCTACGCCGAGGGCCTGCTGGAGCAGTTGCGCCACGGATCGCCGGCCGAAAGCCGCCGCGTGCTGTTCACGCACCCGCATGAAGCTGTGTCGTTCGCGGGATATGCGGCCGGATTCAGCGCCTACTATGCGATCAAGGACGTCTGGTTCCGCACCACCCATCTGCGCGCCGAAGAAGACCGGGTGCAAGTGCGCAATGGCTTCTTCACCCCGCCAACGCCGCCACGCACCTATTGCGACGCCTCGGCCAAGCTGACCGACCGCTCGAACGGTGCGTTCTCACGCATGTTGGCCGACGACTTCCGCAGCACCTACACTCCCCGAAGCTCCGTCGTGCTCGTCGACGTGGCCCCCATCCCTTCATGCGACGACAACCTCACCGCCTATGCGTCCGAGTTGAACGGCATCACCAGCAACTCTCTGCAAGCGTTGCCGATCGAACTTTTCAACGACGGTCGCCACTATACGGCGCGCGGCGCGCGTGTCGTCAGCGGGATGATCGCACAGCAAGTGAACCAGGTGGCGCTCGAAAACCCCGCCATCGACGACCGGGTCCCCACAGTCGAGACGAGGACCGCTGTGCTACTGCGGAGCGTTTCGCTGCCTCGATAGCATCGCGAGCGCAACGAGCACGTTCGGTTTCCCCCAGCCGACGCCCGCTTTGATACCCTCGCTCTGACGCTCGCCACACACCATGCTCTTCAATTCCTTCAAATTCATTTTTCTGTTTCTGCCCATCACCATGCTGGGCTTCCATCTGCTCGGCGGCCGTGGCAGGCGGCCTGTGATCGCGTGGCTCACGCTCTGCTCGGTCGTTTTCTATGCCGAGTGGAACGTCACGTTCGTCCTGTTTCTTCTCGGCTCGATCGTTGTGAATTACCTGGTCTCGCTCGCCATAGTTTCCGCGGGAGAAACAACTGCATTGCGCCGCCGCCTGCTGGCCTTCGGCGTTGCGCTCAATCTGCTGGCGCTCTTCTATTTCAAATATCTGCCCAAAACCATCCTCTTTCTGCACCACCTTCACATCGACGCCCCCTCGCCGCATTCCATTCTCCTTCCCCTTGGAATTTCGTTCTTCACGTTCACGCAAATCTCCTACCTCGTCGATCTCGCGCAAGGACAAGCCGAGCGCCAGGACCTCCTCAGCTACGTCCTCTTCGTCACATTCTTCCCTCACCTGATCGCCGGCCCCATCCTCCATCACAAGGAGATGATGCCGCAGTTCGCGGCAGGCCGCCGTTTTCGGCTCATCCCGGCAGACGTTTCACTCGGCCTTACGTGGTTCCTACTCGGCCTCGGCAAAAAGGTGCTCATCGCCGACCAGCTTGCTGGCCAGGCCAACTTCGCCTTCGCGCATGCGGGCACGCTTTCGATGGCGTCTTCGTGGACGGGCCTCGTGCTCTACACCATGCAGTTGTACTTCGATTTCTCGGGCTACTCGGACATGGCGCTCGGCCTCGCGCGCATCTTCTCCATCCGCTTTCCGCTCAACTTCGACTCGCCCTACAAAGCCACCAGCGTCACCGAATACTGGCAGCGCTGGCACATGACGCTGACGCGCTACGTCACGCTGTATCTCTATAACCCGCTCCTGCTGGGCGTGCAGCGCCGTCGCGCGGCCGCAGGAAGGAAAATTTCGCGCAAGGCGTTGGCGACCGTGGGCGGATTCTCGGCGATGGTCGCCTACCCCACCATCGTCACGATGCTGCTGACGGGCCTGTGGCACGGCGCTGGAGTACAGTTCCTCATCTTCGGCCTGCTGCATGGAATCTATCTGACCGCGAACCAGGCGTGGCGTCATTTTCGCCAACGCAAAAAGGGTGTGCCCCCCGGACCCCCAAAGGGCTTCGTACAACTGGCGTTTCGTCTCGGGGTCTATCTGCAAGTCAGCTTCGCGCTCATCTTCTTTCGCGCCGACTCGCTGCATGGTGCGCTCGCGCTGATCCGCGACCTTGTTGGTCACAACGGCCTCGGGCACATTGGAAGCGTACTCGACGGCGCGTTCGGATTTCTGCTGTTCCCGGTAGTCTGGTTTCTGCCCAACACGCAACAGATTCTCGGCGAAGAACCCGCCGGAGCGCGCGCACAAACGTCCTTCTTTCCCAGCCTGCGCTGGAAACCGAATTTGATATGGACGATCGTCATGGCGGCGCTCTTCTTCGCCATCCTGGCCAATATGGAAAGCTCTTCTTTCCTGTACTTCCAGTTCTAGCCTAAACGGAGATCGTGAACAGTCGCTAAGGAACCTCGGGGACGGCACACCGCACAAAGCTGCCCTCACCCTCGACCGCGTACTCCCCGCAGCACGCAGGAATGACAATCGCCTGTCCAACCGGAAGATCCAGCCGCGTCTCGCCCTGCACAACGACGCCACGCCCCGCCAGCCCAACTACGCAATCCGGCGTTAGGCCTCCGCGCAGCGACTGGCTGCTTCCCGCCGGAATATCGTAGCGTTCGACAGCGAAATATTTCTCTTCGATCAACTTCGTGCAGACCCCGTTCTTTTGCGGTTGAATCTTCCGCGAGCCATTCTCGATCTTGATGACCTTCATCCCCGCTTCGAGGTGCAACTCCCGGGGGCGGCCATAATCATAAAGACGAAATGTGCTATCGGACATCTGTTGCACTTCGAGCAACACCAGCCCCGGCCCGATCGCATGGACAGTCCCCGCCTCGACGTAAATCATGTCGCCGGCCTCGACGGGTTCCTCATGCAGCAGCGCCTCAAACGCCTCTCTGCCCAGCGCTCCGCGCACCATCTCCGCTGTCGTGCCCGGCTTCAATCCCAGGGACAGACTCGCTCCCGGCCTCGCTTCGAGCACATACCAGCACTCCGTCTTGCCGCGCGCGTCGCCACCCAGCGCAGCAGCGTGCGCGTCGTCTGGATGCACTTGCACCGAGAGCCTGTCCTGCGGGAAAAGCAACTTCACCAGCAGCGGAAAATGTTCCAGGCCTTCGCCCAGCAACGCTCCACGAAACTGCTCTTCCATCTGCGCCAGCGACTTGCCCGCGTGCGGTCCGGTTTCGACCACGCACTGCTCGCCGGTCAACCACGCCTCTCCAACGGGCTGCGTGAAAGCGTTGCCGTACCACGGCGCGAGACTCAGTCGCCCCCACACCCGTTCCGAAAAATACGCCCCCAGCCGAAACGGTCCGAGCGGCCCCTCACTGCTATTGGTCATCGTCGTCCTTGTCTCGGAATGCTTCTCGATCGAGCGCGGCACAGCGTTCTTCGCTTTATCTTGTGCAAACATTGCCGTTGTTGCCGATAAGAGAAACGCAAGCGCATCTCGCGAAAACGTCGCGAATTTCATGCCGTGCGCCCTTACAAAAGTCTTACACACAACCGTTGCTGGAACGCTTATCGTTATTTAAGAGGGAACAATATCCGCATGAACAGCACTCTCACTCCCGTCTCGGATTCAAAGGCCGCTACAGCCTTGCCCATTGTCGCAGTCCAGGAAGTCGTCCTCAAAATCAAGCAGGATCTGCGCATGGGCCGCGAGCACCAGCAAGGCCGCGTCAACTGGATCACGACCATCTTCATGGGCCTGTTTCACGTCGGCGCCATCGCCGCTTTTTTCTTCTTTTCGTGGAAGAACGTCGCCGTCTTCGCGGTCATGTATGTCCTGGCCATCAACGTCGGCATCGGCATGGCCTACCATCGCCTGTTGACCCATCGCGGCTATCGGACGCCCAAATGGGTCGAGTATTTCATCACCGCCTGCGGCTGCCTCGCGCTCGAAGGCGGACCGATCTTCTGGGTCGCCACGCACCGCGTGCATCACCAGAACTCCGACGACGAAGGCGACCCGCACACGCCGCACGACGGTGCCTGGTGGGCACACGCCGGCTGGATCCTCTCCGGTCGCGCGCTGCATTCTGAAACCGCGCTCCTGGGCCGTTACGCCCCCGACCTCACGCGCGACAAAGTCCACGTCTGGCTCTCCAAGTACCACTACCTTCCGCTGGTCGTCTCCGGCCTTCTGCAAGTCGCACTCGGCGCCGCGCTCGCTCCCTCCGGCCATCGCCTCGTGGGTGCTGTCGGCATGGTGCTGTGGGGAACGTTCCTGCGCGTTACGCTCGGCTTGCACGCCACCTGGCTAGTCAACTCGGCCACGCATCTCTGGGGCAAGCGCCGCTTTGAAACCAAGGACGACTCGCGCAACAACTGGTGGGTCGCACTGCTTACCGGCGGCGAAGGCTGGCACAACAACCACCACGCCCACCCCGTCAGCGCCCGCCACGGCCTCACCTGGTACGAGGTTGATATCAATTGGTACGGCATCTGGCTGCTTTCCAAGCTGGGCCTCGCGGAGAAAATCCAAATCGCGAAGTTCGATCCCAAGAACCCAAAACCCGCAGGCGCATAGCCGACAGGCGGAGCTTGCTTTTGTCGGAGGGAGCAGGGGCCTTCAGGCCCCTGAATCGCAACCTCCACAAGATGGGCTTTAGCCCTGGGCCTTCTTTCCGGTCGCCACGACGCTCCGGGTACCGCCTGACTCAGGCATCGTCGCGGCTATACTTTTCAGCAGCCCATGAACATCAACCGCCGCCGCGGAGCGATCGCCTTTTTCATCACGCTCTGCGTGTGCCTCACGGCGCTCGCGGTCACCCTCAACATCACTTGGATACATAACAACAAACTTCGCCTGGCGATGGACCTGCTCGGTGTCCTGTTGTTCGGAATCCTCATCGCCGGCGTGGTGCTCAACACCATCTTCCTGGTCCGCGAAATTCGCCGCAACGAGCAGCAGGACTCCTTCCTGAACGCCGTCACGCACGAGCTGAAAACGCCCATCGCCAGCTTGCGCCTCTACCTTGAAACCCTGCAGCGCCGCCCGGTCGACGACGCCCAGCGTCAGCATTTTTACGCCATCATGCACTCCGACACCGACCGCCTCCTGAACACCGTCGAGACGGTCTTGAAAGCCGGAGAGCTTGGCCGCCGCCAACGCAAGCAAATGCGCATCGAGCTGCGTCCTCTCGTTGCCGAGTGCGTCGCCACGGTCTCGCAGCGCCATCACCTTCCGCCCGGCGCCATTGAACTCGACGAGATCCCCGGCGCGGTCCGTCTCTTCGTGTGCGGCAATCCCGAAGACCTTCGCACCGCCATCAACAACTTGCTCGACAACGCCGTCAAATACTCTCCCGAGGGCGTCCACATCCATTGCGGTCTCTCCATCGAGCGCTACACCTGGGTCGTGCTTTCGATCGCCGACACCGGCCTCGGCCTGCCTTCCCGCGAACTAAAGCGCATCTTCAAGCGCTTCTACCGCGCCCCGTCCCACGACCTCGTCAAGATCAAAGGCACCGGCCTCGGACTCTTCCTGGTGCGCACCATCGCCCGCCAGCACGGAGGCAACGTGCGCGCTACCAGCGAAGGCCCCGGCAAAGGCACAACGATGCTGCTAAAGCTTCCCCTCTCGATCGGCGGCAGCGATGAGTGATCCATTAACTAAACCGTTAATCCTGCTCGTCGAAGACGAAGAGCACATCGCCCAAGGCCTGCTCTTCAACCTCAAAGCCGAAGGCTACCGCACCCACCACGAAGCCGACGGAGATGCGGCATTGGCGTGGCTGCTTGCGACGCCCGAGCAACCCGCTGCTGTCCTCCTCGACGTCATGCTGCCGGGCCGCGACGGCTTCTCCATCGTCCGCGCTCTGCGTGCGGCCGATCTCTACACTCCGGTGCTCATGCTGACTGCTCGTGGCCGCAGCGAAGACGTCGTCGAAGGTTTCAGCGCGGGCGCGGACGACTACGTGCCCAAGCCGTTCGACCTCGACGTGCTGCTCGCGCGCCTCGCCAGCCTGCTCCGCCGCGTCCACTGGCAACACGCCACGCCCACGCCCGAGCCGCAGCCACCGCCCGACGACTACGTCCTCGGCGACCGCACCATCTGCTTCGACACCCTCGAAATCCGCACTCCCAACAAACTCGTCCACCTCACGCTGATGGAAGCAGACCTCCTCCGCTACCTTATCGAGCACCCGGGGAAAATCATTCCGCGCAAGGAAATCCTCGAAAACGTCTGGCGCGTCCACGAAGACACCGACACCCGCGCCATCGACAACTTCATCGTCCGCCTGCGCCGCTACCTGGAACCGGACCCGGCCAACCCGGTTCATTTCCTCACCGTGCGCG
>JALYTE010000175.1 GCA_030854435.1 Acidobacteriota bacterium
TCGCTCACCATCGACAAGCTGCTGACCAAGGAAATCGACTCCAAAATCACCGTCACCGACGCCGACGTGAGCAACTATTTCAGCGCCCACAAGGCGGAGTTCAACCTCATCGATAACCAGTTCCACCTGGCGCAGATCCAGGTGACGGGCGTTCCCGCGCAGCAGGCGGGAAACCTGCAGGGATCGAAGGCCAGCACGCCGGAAGAGGCGCTGCAAAAGATCAAAGCGCTCAAGAATCGGCTCGACTCGGGGGAAGACTTCGGCGCGATCGCGATGAATTTCTCCGAGCGCACGGACACCGCTCCCAACGGCGGCGACATGGGTTTCGTGCAGGAATCGCAGATGAAAGCCGAGCCCGCAATCTACGCCGAAATCCTCAAGCTCAAGCCCGGACAGATGACAGGCATTATCCCGCTGCTCGACCCGGCCACGCGCAAACCGGTGGGTTACTCGATCTATAAGCTCATCAGCCGCGAGCCTGCGGGGCAGCGCGAGATCAACGATCCCCGCGTGCAGCAGGCCATTCGCCAGCAACTGCGCGACGGACGCTCGCAACTCCTGAAGAACGCTTTCTTCGAGATGCTGCGCGACCAGGCAAAGGTCGAGAATTTCTTCGCCGAGCAGGTCTTCAAGAACGCCGCGAAGTAGCTGGCGACGGAAAGAAACAATGGTCGTCCGACTGCTGAAATTCACTCGCCGATGGTTGAGAGTTGTTGGGGCGTGGGCGAGAAACAGATTTCTTCTCTGCGCTGCTAAATGACAGAAAGAAAAGCGCCACTACTCCGATGCCCTGACCGGCAACTCCGGAGTGGCCTCCAACAACTGCTGCGTATACATCTCCCGCGGCGCGTCGCAAACTTCACGCCACGTCCCACTCTCGACAATGCGCCCACGCTGCATCACGACCACGCGGTCGCATAGGTAGCGCACCAGCGGCATCGAGTGTGAAATAAACAGGCACGTCAAGCCATAACGCCGCTGCAAATCGCGCAGCAGGTTGATGACCTGCGCCCCCACGGACACATCCAACGCACTCACCGGCTCGTCGAGCACCAGCAGTTCCGGCCGCAGCGCCAGTGCGCGAGCGATGTTGATGCGCTGCCGCTGGCCGCCGGAAAACTCATGCGGATAGCGCCCCAATGCCGACTCGTCCAGCCCGACTTCAAACAGCAATTCCCGCAACCGCGCAGGCACGCCCTGAGACGGTGTTTCGCGATGGATCGCAAACGGCTCCGCGAGAGTTTGGCGCACGGTCATGCGCGGATCGAGCGCGGCGTAGGGATCCTGAAACACGATCGCGAGCCGTCGCCGAATGCGCCGCATCTCCGCACCGGAAACCGCGCGAAGGTCGATCGTCTCGTCCCCATGACGTAGCCGAATCTCGCCTGAAGTAGGTTCGATGAGCCGCAGCAGCAACCGCGCAATCGTGCTCTTGCCCGAACCCGATTCGCCCACCAGGCCCAGCGTTTCGCCTGGAAATATTTCAAGCGAAACGTCGTCGATCACACGCGACCGTCCATAGTCCTTGACCAAATTCGAGGCCGAGATCATTGGAATTGGAATCGGCATCGCGCGTCAGGTGGTCTCGCTGAAGATGATCTCCCAGCCCTTGGCCGTCTTTTCCATCACTTCGGTGAAACTGCCGTCGGCCGGCCCACCGGTCTTTTTGGAGCGTTCGAGATGGTAGCTGCCCGTGGCCAGCGCGAAGTTTTCGCCCAGCGCGCGGGCCTCCACATCGGAGTAGCCGATCTGTCCCATCGCCTCATGGTTCGGATAGTTGGTGTGAAATGCGGCGCGAATGGCGGCGAGCCCCCGCACGCTCGTCCCCAGCATGACCTGGGTTTCCGGATCGTCCTTGAAGCGCGACAGAAAGCCATCGATATCGCCTTTGTTCCAGGCCGCTTCTTGGGCGAGGACGATTTTTACCGCCTCCAGTTGCTGGTGTGTCGCGGTGTACAGCCTGTCCTGTGTCTGCGAGTGCCCAGACATCCCAAAGCCCGTCGCCACGCAAAACAACAGCGCAAATAGCGTCGCCGAAATCCTTAGTTGGCTGAAGCACTTTGTCATCGGCATCCGCATGTCAATCTCCGTCTCCTAGATAATACGGGTCACGGCCTTTGCGTTCGTCATCCGTTTGTCAATTGTCGATTTTCGCTCAAGCGCCGCGCCGATGTAGACTTCGCCCATGCGCTTTCGCCCCTCTTGGCACCCCGTTCTCGCGCTTTTTCTGTTGGCATCGGCGTCACTCGCGCAGACCGTTGTTGCGCCCTCCGCGCCCGCCTATCCCGCCGGCGTCGCCACTCCGCTGGGCCAGCAAGTAGCCGCTATCACCGCCGAACCCGCAGTCTCGCGTGCCCACTGGGGCATCGCCGTGACGGCATTGGACGGCACACCCATCTACGGCTTGAACGAGGGTGAGTTCTTTCGACCAGCGTCCAACAACAAGCTGTTTACGACGGCGGCAGCGATGCACCTGCTGGGACCGGGCACTCAACTTGTGACCTCGGTCAAGATGTTGAAGCATGAAGGCACAGGATTGCAAGCCGGAGTGCATGGTGACGATCTTCTGTTAGAGGGTCACGGCGACGCCAACCTTTCCGGACGCACCTTCCCATACCGATCGCCCGGCGAGCATAGACGACTCGCGAGTCTTGCTGCACAGCAGGGGACGACGACAACCACGCCAGATCCGCTGCGCTATCTGGATGAACTTGCGGCCGAGATATCGAAGCTCGTCCAGCACATTCCCGGAAACATCATTGGCGACGACACACTATGGCCGTGGGAACCCTATGCGAACGACTGGTCGATCGACGATGCCGTCTGGGGTTACGGCGCGCCGGTATCCGCTCTTACCATCGACGACAATCAACTCGACCTCACGATTGAACCGGCTGCGACGGTGGGGAAGGCCGCCTCCGTGAAACTGTTCCCGACCACCGATTACTACCAATTGCAAGCCGACGTAAAAACCGTTGCGGCAAAGTCTCCGGCAAGCGTCCGCATCGACCGCGCGCAGGGCTCACACATCGTTCGGGTCATCGGCACGGTTGCCGTAGGCGAACCGTATTCCACCGAAATTGCCATCGAAGATCCTGCCGAGTTCGCCGCCCAAGCTC